>JAUYTA010000024.1 GCA_030695265.1 Bacteroidota bacterium | reverse complement strand
ATTTTTTTTCCTGTTTTCCCTTTCACAGGATATTCTAAAAAAATTATGTCCGGATTAACATCAATCACTTTTAACAATGCGACATCAGTGTCAGATGCAGTATCTATGATCGAAACCATAGGATAAAACCCGAGCAAATTTTTAAGATGCTCTTGAGCTGCCACATCACTTTCAATAATTAAAGCGCCTATTTGATCTTTTCCCATAAAAGAACCATAATTTGATATTGAAGGAATAAAGATAGTGTTATATGCGTTGCCTGATATCAAATACCTTTGAATCCTTGACAGATAAATGATATTTCAAAAACATTTCATTGATTTTATCGAACAATTAAATTTTAACAATTGATTTTCTCTAAAACGAACCATTTACAGAAATATAAAATCTCCCTACCTGTCAATGAATTAATCCAATTTGCGTGTTTTTAACGATTGTTCTTCCAATGCCAATTTCACTGTAACCTATTTTTTTATATTTATAGCAAGAAACCATTGATAGAATTGTTTGTTCTATCATGGAAGTTTTAAAAACGATACCAATTTACACAAAATACTAAACCTATTGGAATGAGTAAATCTATTCTTCTTCATTATTTTCCTATGCGTTTAAAAACATTTATCTCTCTGGTTTTATTATCATTTTTTTTATGCTCCGGAATTTCGTTAACAGCCGATTCTTCACAAGATGATTCCGAAGAATTTATTGAAGATCATTCTCATGCTGACATACAACGCGGAGAACGGTTCTTTAAAGGCTTTTTGCCGATCACCCGCGATTTTGAATCATGCGTGTCGTGTCACAACATCTATAAATCGGATACCTTAAACTGGAATCCATCGGCAATGGACATTGCAGTAAAATTTGCCGGAAAAGATTTTTCAGAGTTTCAAAGTGCAGTAATGGAACCTGATGGAGTAAAAATGGAAGCCTCTCACAATGATTTTAAAATTGAAGAGGTTGACCTGAAGAAAGTAAAGCTCTATCTTGATGATTTGGCGCTTACCGGACCACCGCCAACCGGACCAACCATTACGCAAATCATGTTGTTCATTTTACTGGGTTTACTAATGACTTTCGCGTTACTCGATCTGATATTCTTTCATAAAATAAGATACAGGGTTGTTTCTGTCCTGATTCTTGTTGTCGCACTCGGATTTCAGGTTAAAATGGTGGCAACTGCAGCCATTGATTTAGGTCGTTCACAAAATTACGAACCAGATCAGCCAATTAAGTTTTCACATAAAGTTCATGCAGGACAAAACAAAATTGATTGTAAATATTGCCATTTCACGGTTGAAAATAGCAAATCGGCAGGTATCCCACCAATGGATCTTTGCCTGAACTGCCATTCACTTGTACGCGAAGGAACCCGCTCCGGCAAATTTGAAATTGCCAAAGTTATCGAGGCCAACGAGAAACAAATGCCAGTAGAATGGATCAGGGTGCATAGTTTGCCCGACCACGTATTTTTCAGCCACGCCCAGCATGTGAACGCCGGAAAACTGGATTGTAAAGAATGTCACGGCGACGTAGATCAGATGGACGTGATCAGACAGGTGGAAGACCTTAGCATGGGTTGGTGCCTTGATTGCCACCGTACAAAAGAAGTGCAGTTCGCCAACAATAGTTTCTATGAATCATACGAAAAGCTTCATGAACAAATCAAAAGTGGAAAAATTAACAAAGTTACTGTCGATATGATTGGCGGGACTGATTGTATGAAGTGTCATTATTAATAATAACAAAACCAATTCGGAATGACTGAGAAATATTATAAGAGCATGGATGATCTGATTTATGACGCGCGAAAGGCTGCTAGTGAGCCGGAAGCAGGCGACAGAAAATCCATTCTTCAGATGAAACAGGAGTCGAAATCTGACAACAGTTCACGAAGGGATTTTCTGAAACTTTTCGGATTTACAGTAGCATCGGCAGCTATTGCCGCCAGTTGTAAGATGCCTGTAAAAAAAGCAATTCCATTTCTTATCCAGCCTGAAAATATTATTCCGGGCGAAGCCAGCTATTTTGCCTCAACTTACTTCGACGGGATTGACTACTCCAGCATTTTGGTGAAAGTTCGGGATGGAAGGCCAATAAAAATTGAAGGCAACACCCTTTCGCCGGTAACACTTGGAGGAACAAACGCGCGCACCCAGGCATCGGTATTGGGCCTTTACGACAATAAAAGACATAAAAATCCAAGCTTCGAAGGAAAGGAAATTACCTGGGAAGAAGCAGACGGAAAAATACTGCTACTTCTTGATTCCATTAAAGACAGGGGCGGCAAAGTTGCTATTCTAAGTTCCACCATTATAAGCCCATCAACAAAAGCCGCTATTCAGGAATTTATAGCTGCTCATCCCGGAGCCGAACACATTCAGCATGACGTGCTTTCTGCCAGCGGAATTTTAAAGGCCAATGAAAAAACCTTCGGGCAGGCATTTATCCCTTCCTATAATTTTGGCAATGCCGAACTGATTGTCAGTTTCGATGCCGATTTTCTTGGCACTTGGCTTTCTCCGGTTGAATACACCAAACAGTATATGAAAAACAGGCGACTGACTGACGGACAAAAAACAATGTCGCGCCTTATTTGCTTCGAAGGTGGAATGTCGTTAACCGGATCCAATGCCGATGAACGTTATCAGATAAGGCCTTCGCAAGAAAAAATTATTATTGCCAATCTGTACAATGAATTAAAGAAATTGAACGGACAGCAAACAGCTGATATCCAGGCTTCACCGTTTGACGTGAAGTCTGTTGCAGCCGGATTGTTTGATAAAAAAGGAAAATCACTGGTAGTGAGTGGCTGCAACGATGTGGATACACAATTGCTGGTAAATGCGATCAATGAGTTGCTGGGTAATTACGGAAGCTCAATTTATACCGATGTTCACCTGAAGTTGCGGCAAGGCAATGATGATGATATGGAAAGATTGGTGAATGAAATGGAAAGTGGAAAAGTGGAAGGGCTGATTCTTTATGATGTAAACCCTGCCTACGACTATCCTCAGGCTGAAAAATTTGTCAAAGCACTGAGAAACATTCACTTAAAAATCTCCATCCCTATATTGGCTGAAGAAACTTCGGAACATGTACATTATGTATGTCCCGATCACCATTACCTGGAAGCATGGAACGACGCTGAAATAAAGTCGGGCAGTTATTCGCTTGCGCAACCTGCCATCCGTCCGATTTTTAAAACACGTGCGGCTCAGGAGAGTCTTTTGAAATGGGCAGGCAATCCAATTGATTTCCATACTTATATCCGTAATTTCTGGGAGAAAAATATGTTCCAGCTTTCCAAAGGTGAAACTTCATTTGAAAATTTCTGGAACAGTAAACTGCACGACGGGGTTTTTGTAACCGGGAAAAAAGAAAACACAGCTCCGGCATATTCGGGCGAAAGTGCAGAAACGGCCCTGGCACAAATTACAAGTCCGACCGGAAATGATTCCATTGAATTGTCTTTGTATTCAAATGTAAGTATAGGAACCGGCAAACATGCCAACAACCCCTGGCTTCAGGAACTCCCTGATCCGGTGACCAAAATTTGCTGGGATAATTATGCTGCGGTGTCGCCAAAGCTGGCCGAAGAAATGGGCTTTGAAGATGCACAATTGATCACGATCAACGACTTCGGCCCGATTCCGGTGGTAATTCAACCAGGACAGGAGTATAAAACAATTTCTGTTGCATTGGGCTACGGAAGACCAAACATGGGCGCACCTTCTGAAACTGTGGGTAAAAATGCATTTCCGCTTGTTCAGACAAAAAACGGTACAAGACAATATTGGCTGGGCGATGTAAAAATCGAAAAGGTGCCAGGTGAATATCAGTTGGCGCGCACACAAACCCATCACTCTATGGAGGGTCGAAGCCTGATTCGTGAAACCACACTGGATGAGTATCTGGCAAATCCGGCATCGGGCAACGAGATGCGCGAAGAACTTAAAAAGCACTTAAAATCCTTATACGAGCAAAAAAAGTTTGACGGGTTTCATTGGGGAATGGCCATCGATTTGAATTCCTGCACAGGCTGTAATGCCTGCGTGGTATCTTGTTCCGCAGAAAATAATGTTCCGGTTGTAGGAAGGGAACAGGTTATTAAAGCGCGCGAAATGCATTGGATCAGGATCGACCGCTATTACAAAGGCGACCCAAACAATCCGGAGGTAGTTAGACAACCGGTGATGTGTCAGCATTGCGACAATGCTCCCTGCGAAAATGTTTGCCCCGTTGCAGCAACCACCCACAGCAACGAAGGTGTCAACCAAATGGCCTACAACCGCTGTATCGGTACTCGTTATTGCAATAACAACTGTCCTTACAAAGTTAGACGGTTCAATTTTTACGATTATACAGGCGCCGATGCGCTTCAGGGAAATAGAAAGGATCCGACTGAAATGACTACCGATTTGCGTCGTTTGGTATTGAACCCTGACGTAACTGTTCGTGCCAAAGGGGTTATTGAAAAATGCTCCTTCTGTATACAACGTATTCAGGAGAAAAAACTGACAGCAAAAAATGAAAACCGCCAATTGAAAGACGGCGAATTGGTTCCGGCCTGCGCACAGGCTTGTCCGGCCGATGCAATCGTTTTTGGCGATTTAAATAACAAGGAAAGCCGAATATCAAAATTCTTTGCAGATGAGCGTAACTATCATTTGCTCGAAGAATTACATACATTGCCTTCGGTTGGCTACCTTACCAGGGTGAAAAATAAAAGCATTTAACTTAAACGAATAAGGAATGTACACATCTCCGCTCAGAGAACCGTTAATCCGGGGTAATAAAAACTACAAACAGGTGACCGATGATATATTGGCGCCAATGGCCGGCTCACCGTCAAAGTATTGGTATATAGGCATAAGCATTGCGGGACTTGGGCTACTGTTTGGCGCCTGGGCCACTTACATTACCGTTTTTTATGGAATTGGCACATGGGGTACAAATAAAACAGTGGGTTGGGCATGGGATATAACCAACTTCGTTTGGTGGGTTGGGATTGGCCATGCAGGAACTTTTATTTCGGCCATCCTTTTGCTTTTTCGCCAGAAGTGGCGCACAAGTATCAATCGTTCGGCTGAGGCAATGACTTTAATTGCAGTGATGTGTGCCGGGTTCTTCCCACTTATTCACATGGGAAGACTGTTATTGGGTTTTTTCATTTTTCCATATCCAAATACCCGCGCACTTTGGGTTAACTTTAACTCTCCTTTGTTGTGGGACGTTTTTGCCATCTCAACCTATTTTCTGGTTTCACTGATTTTTTGGTATGTCGGTCTTATTCCTGATTTGGGAACCGTGCGCGACCGAGCCAAAACGAAAATCAGAAAAGCTATTTATGGGTTCCTAAGTTTTGGCTGGACCGGTTCAGCCAGACATTGGTCGCGGCACGAAACAGTAAGCTTGATTCTTGCAGGTCTGGCTGCTCCGCTGGTATTGTCAGTTCACACAATTGTAAGTTTCGACTTTGCCACTTCAGTGATACCGGGCTGGCACACCACCATCTTTCCGCCTTATTTTGTTTCGGGAGCTGTTTTTTCGGGTTTTGCCATGGTTTTAACGCTAATGATCATCTCCAGAAAGGCGCTAAATCTGGAAGATTACATTACGGTGAACCACATCGAATCGATGAATAAAATTATCATCTTAACCGGTTCCATTGTTGGTATTGCCTACCTCACAGAATTTTTCATGGCATGGTATTCCGGCGTTGAGTTTGAAACCTATGCCTTTTTCAACCGGGCTTTTGGTCCTTACGCATGGGCATACTGGATTATGATGACCTGTAATGTGATCACTCCGCAACTTTTCTGGTTTAAAAAGATCAGGAGAAGCGTGCTTTTAACCTTCATCA
>JAUYTA010000704.1 GCA_030695265.1 Bacteroidota bacterium | reverse complement strand
CTTTAACCTGTTCTTTGAGAATCATTTTTATGTTTTTAGTTTACTGAAAAGCAAAAGTAGAAAATGAATCGGGATTATTAAATTAAAAGAATCAATTCCCCCAAACTACTTCCTTTTCAACAAAAGATATTGCCTGAAGATCATAATCCTTACCTCCAGGTTCGAACATGTAGGCATATAATCTAACTGTATAAGTTCTTCCGGCTTCAGGAGTAAAACCTATCGCCCAGCCATTACCTGCTGCGCTGATGGTTGAATTTTTGGTATTGCCTTTAAGCTGAGTACTTCCAAAAACCAGCTTATCAACGTCAATAATATTGATGGAATAGCTGGTCGCATCAGTAATCAGTGTCCAGCTCATATCGAGTTGACGTTTAACTGCATCGTATTCGCATTTATCTAGGGTTGGGATTGGCAAAACCTTGTCGGTTAATACATCCTGAAATTCCTGTTTCACCCCATTGGTAAAGGTTGCAGAGAATGTAAAAGTGGTGGCTGCCGGTTTGGTAGTTGTGAATTGGGTTTCGGGCATTTCGAAATAAAAGTTGGTTTTATAGCCTTGGTTTGCCTTTAGCGTGTATGTTTTTCCCGGTTCGGCAGTACTCACAGCAGTAACACTTTCGAACGAACTTAAAGTGTAGGCATACATAGAAATGCCGTAAACGGTGCTGGTTCCCGATTGTTTTGCAACTATCATTACATCTCCAACTCCGGTAACCTGATCGTCATTTTTATTGCAGGAAGTGATAAGAAGCGTTAAAAATACGACCGATAGAATTTTAAATTGGTTCATCTGCTTATGCATTTAAATAAATAATCATTGATAACAGGATGGCTTTGGCATCAGAAAGGTTGTTTGATGCAAAGATATTTATTTTGCACAATAACTTAACCTGAAGTAGAACGAGTTTTATTGGCTGATAGAAGAGGCAATGCATTCCGGCGTTGAAGCACTGCAATGTCACCGAAGATGCCGGTTACCTGACAATAATTTTCCTGCTCAACACCCGCCCATCGTTCAGCGTGATTCTCAACAAATGTAATCCTGAACCGGTTTGCGGTATTTCAATTTTTAGTGCTGAACTTTGGGAATGAACCTGCAATCCTGAAACCTCCAACCCATTGGCATTAAATAGTGAAATGTGTTTAACCCGGACGGATCCGTTGAATTCAACATTGATCACACGTTCAACAGGATTGGGATAAACCCGGACAATTGGATCAATGTCAGAAGTTTGGGCAAGCGTTGGCCACTGGTTTTTAAGTTGTTCAATCTGGGAAGCCGGAATTTCAACGTTCCACAATTTTACTTCATCCACGCTTCCGAGAAGTGCATACTGGGTTTCCACATTGTCCATCCGGCCTATGGTGAGTGGTTTGGTTGAAGCTTGTATTGCTCCTGAAAATGCCTTAAAGGTATCCAGTACGCCATCAACATAAAGTTCCATCGAATAACCGGTATAAACTGCGGTTACATGGTAGTAGCGGTTGAGTTCAATAGGTGCAGCGCCGTCGAGATCGGCCACGCCGGCGCTTGTTTTTACAGTCCAGCGGAATCGTCCTTCAGGAGTAATTGACAGCTTGTAACGCTGTTGCCACGAACCGTGTGAGATGATAAAACGTTCGGAACCCAATTGTTCGCATTTTACCCAGCAACTCATGCTCACCGCATCAGCAAAATTCAACTCCACATTGTTTTCGGTTGAAATGATGTTTTGGCCGGAGGTAAACCTGTATGCCTTCGAGGAAGTTCCCCAGGCATCTTCTGTTTTTGTTGCTCCTGAAACGGTAGCATGAAACCGGTCAGCAACCGCATTCCGACTGTCAGAATCAAATGGATACCAGATCAGCGGAGTTTGAAAGGGAAGACTTGTATTTTTTGCAAGTGCATCAATTGATACAGTTGTTTGAAGCATTTCCTGATTGGTAACCAGCAAAGTGATCGTGGAGACTCCCGGTGTATTTGGCGCCTGCCAGGTAACTGATTTTCCGGCGCTTTGGGCTAACACTCCTGAAGAAACACTCCATGCATATTCGAGGATTTCTCCGGGAGCAAGTTCAGAAAGCGCAGTAAATGTGTTTGTTTTACCAGTTTCTGTAGATTTTAAAGTGGACTGAATCCCATTTACTACCGGAGGTTCCGAAATCCGGTCAACCACCTTCAAATGCAACGTGTCTTCTGAGGTTTGCCCATTGGCGCTGATACGGCATTTCAGGATTGGCTGAGATTTAATTGCAGGTGCGGTAAGTTGAACCTGCGACTGATTTTGGCCATCAACCAACTTGCCATCCATAAACCATTCAAAATCAACCTGTGCGCCAGAAGGAATGTGTCCCGGCGTGCAATATGCTGTGAATATTGAATTGGTGAGAACTGGCGATTGATCGGTTGAAATTGATTTTATACGAAGGGTTTCGGAATAATTGTACTGATAATGATAATCCAGAATATCAGTTCCGGCAAAAAGCTTTCCATCGCGGGTTTCAGGAACCAATCCTGAAGTAAAAAGCCTGATCAGCCGGACTTCACCAGCAGGTACCGGCAATTGAATTGTTCCGGAAGCAGCAGGAAACAAAGTTGTTTCAGTAATGGCATCATAAACTCCAAATGTGCCGGAAGGTATAACCACATCCACTAATTTGGCCTCATTTGCCGGATTAAAGTACAGGTACGAAACCAGTGAATTGTCGCCGTAAAAGTCTGTTTTATTGAGGTCGATCTGAAGGATTTCAGGAATGTTGGTTGTTTGAACCACCGCTGCCAGATAACCCACACTTGAGCCGCTGTACAGCGACAGGTTTGTGGCAGCCCAGCCGCCGCGAATGGCATCTCCGGTAACAAACGGAGTTTTTCCCTGCCATATTTGTTTCATCGATTCATAGGGAATGCAGGCAGTTGGGTCGTTTGCCGATGCCCAATCGTATGAATCCTGATTGGTTTGTGCAATCTCATTCCAGTAAAACAAACGGCTGGCATTTGTTACATTTAGTATCCATTTGGCGATGGTGCGGGCATATCGCTTGTCGTATTTGGGAAGTGGCGCCAATGCGGCTGCCTGCTGGAAACCATTCATTACAAAAGCATAATCGTTTCCGGCGTCGTTGGCTTCGCCAATCAGGCCCGAAACATCATATCCGCCCCAGGTTCCGACGATTGATCCCCATCCACGAAGTGCGCCACGATCAAAGCACCAATCAAGCAGTTTCTGTATGGGGTAACTGGTGCCTTCAACGGCATTCATGCGGGCAGCGGCAAGTGTACCGTAAGGCAACTGAAGTTCATAGGAAGGATTTGTTGTCATTCCGGATAAAAAATCCAGGGAAAGCTGAGCGCCTTCAAAGTATTTCCGGTTTCCGGTTTCGAGGTAAGCATTGTACAGCAACCAGGCAATGCTTCCGGCTGACTCGGGTTCCGGAACGCTGGTATTCAGCGGTAATCCTGTCTTCAGGTTAAAAGCCCGGTAATTCATATTGGGCAATGACCATGGAGTTGTTTTTCCACCCAATTGGTTGACGCAATACAGCCAGCGGTCGGCTACTGTGGTGAACTGAGTTTCAAATTCAGGAACAGAATTGGGATAAATAGAATTTAACTGGTAAAAGTAAACATTGGGCATAAGGTCGTACCACCAGTCGTGCCCCGAAGTGGTTGAATAACTGTTCAGGTAAACATTCTGCCCGTTTTTCAGATTGAAAAAATCTTTGGTTTTTGCTACCCAGTTTGTGCCATTCTGGTTGCTTTTGTCTATTCCTGAAAGCGATGCACCAACGATGGCCGGCATGATGTTAATCGCTTCGGCCTGATTGGAATGATTGTCAGCTCCAACATACGAATCAAGGAATAGCGGTGCATTGTCTGGATAGTTAAATTGACCCGGAGTTCCCAAACGCGCCAAGGGTAAATATTGTCCGGTTTTGGTTGTGTTAAAGACATAGCTGTCATAATCATGCGCCACCGTTTTCCAATCGCGGATAATTAGTGGAGAAGGGGTATCGGGCATTTTATCGATCCGGGAAATACTCAATTGTCCCTGTTGTGCAAAGGATAGCAAGGTAAAAACACAGAGTTGAAGAAGCAGTAAATATCGGATCATGGAGAGAGTTTTAGTTAATTTACAATTTGACGATTTACAATTTACTATTGAAAGGCGATTCGATTCCGTCCGAAAGGAGGTTAATGCTTTTTTCTGTTTTATCACGCGGACGGTTGGCATCACTCATTATCCCCAGCTGATTTACAGACAGATTAAAGGTTGAATCCGAGGGAGATGTTTCTTTGTATTAAGGTCTTTGATTACAAAAAAAGGTGCAGGCTCAAGTTCCGCACCACCGATGCCGGAAACTTTGAGCCTCATCCTTTTTAAAATTTCAAATAGTAAATACTTAAATGATAAATACTTACTTATGGTTTTTCGTCATTATAAAGTTTCGAAACCTGACCATCAACCAAAGCGATGTTGTAGATTTTGAGCTCGTCAATAGATCCTTTAAAGTATCCAAGAGAAGTTGGAGTCTCTGTCCATGTCCATGTTGCAAGGTGAACATCTGTTGCTATACAGCCGATAAGAAATGGCTGAGGTGTTGGGGCTGTAAGGGTTTGTATTAGGGCTCCACCCTTAGGATCTGTCCACGTTTTTGTGAGTGTACCATTAACGTAGAACTTCAGTTCCTTGCTTGTTGCGTTTAATGTGATTACAATATGATTCCATAAATTGATTTTAATCGAATTGTCCATTTCATTATCGGCATCAATTATATCCCCATCAACTTGTTTGTAAGTAAAAAATGGTTTCCCCTGTGGCTGTGTCTGCAATTTATATCCCACCCAGTAGTTCTGTGAAACGATAATGTTATTTTCATATAGTTCAGTTGGCTTAACCCATACTGAAATAGATAAGTTAGCAGGAAGGAAAGCTGTTGTATAAGGCACTTCTAAGTGGGCTCCATTATTCAAAGAAATAGCTTTACCTCCTTTTACTCCATCGACCCAGGTTGGCAATGCTGCTGCAGCAGCAAAAACACCTGCATTTCCTTTGGTAAATGTTCCAACATGTTTAACTGTTGAGAAAGCAGTAGCTGTAGTGCCGGTTCCTTCGTCAAAATGCCAGCCTGCATTCAGGTACAAAGCTTCATCAATAAAACCATAAATCTGCGTTCCAAAAGTTTTTTTGGCTGCTGTTAAATTTACATTCAGATTGGTGATTTGTGCAGGAGTAAGCAGAGTTGCGGCAGCAGTTTTAACGGTTGCCAGGGTTGACTTAAAGTTGTCGATTGCCGTTTGAGGGTATGTCGCAGAAGTTGCGCCATTGGCAAGCGTTTCACTGGAAGTAATTAATGCATAAAGCGCTGCATAGTCTGCCGTTCCATAAGAAGTCAGGGTGGCGGTGGCTGCATTTAAAGCTGTTACCTGCGCATCAACTTCCGCCTGGGTAAGCGTGGTGGAAGCAGAAGCTGTTTTTACGGCAGCGAGGGTAGTTTTAAAAGCATCAATTGCTGCCTGTGGATATACGGCAACGGTGGCAGAGGCGGAAAGCTGATCAGCCGCAGAAATTAACGCGGTCAAGCTGGTTTTGTCTCCAACCGGTTCATCTTTTTCACAAGAACCAAACATAAATGCTGAACTTACAACAAGCATAAGGAGCATGGTACGAACTCTAAACAAATTTTTCGTTTTCATAATGTTACTGTTAAGGATTTATTGATATAAAATAATTGTATTGGTAATCTCAGGGATTTATAGCCTGGTTTGCATCTGATTCAGCCTGCGGTATTGGTAAATACCGTTTGGTTTCATAGGTGTAATCAGCTCCAAGCGCAGCTTCGGCAACTGTTTTGCCCCAGCGTGTCAGGTCGAAATAACGGTGAAATTCCTGTGCCAGTTCAACCCTTCTTTCTTTTTGAATGGCTGTCCGGAGGAGGCTCTGATCTGTTGTTGTGATATCAGCCAGCAGATCATCGGGAAGAGTTCCGGCAAAGCTTGCACGGGCACGCTGCCTCACTTTATTGAGGTTGGCTTTGGCCTGTTCTGCATTGCTTGTTTCATTGTATGCTTCTGCCTTCATCAGTAAAACGTCGGCAAAGCGCAGATAAATATAATTGAGGTCGCCATCGCCTTTCAGCGAAGAAGAAACTTCGGAAAGCGGTTGCTGGTGTTTTTTTGTGAGGTAACCCGTGGGCGACCAACCGGCGCTGAAAAGATCATCGTTCAGCCAGGGTTGACCATCACGGCCAACAGAAGCATCAAGGCGCGGATCAACTTCGCCGGCAGTACTTTTCTCAAAAGCATCAACCAGACTTTGAGTTGGTGCATTGAAATAATAACCACCCTCGGTAGGAGGCGCAAACCACTGGTTCATTGCGTTTCCGGTGAACGGATTTTGTTCGGTCAGTTGCTGAATTTCGAAAATTGATTCGCTGCTATTTTCAAAAGCCAGCTTGAAATTATCGGCATAATCAGGTAATAGGCTGTAAATTCCAAGGTCTTCAACTTGCTGAAACCAGGTGATGGCTGCAGCCCATTTTTGCTGGTACAAACTTGCTTTTCCCGACATAGCCAACGCAGCACCTTTGGTAACGCGCCCAATATCTGCTGAAGTGTACGAAACCGGTAAAACCGCGGCAGCATCAGTTAAGTCTTTTTCAATCTGAAGATAAATGGCAGCTACTTCGCTCAAAGGAACATGAATAGTTTCAGGAGTGAGCTGGGGCAACAGTTTCAGCGGAACCTTTCCGAAAATATTAACAAGGTTGAAGTAACTGTAAGCCCTGATAAATTTTGCTTCGCCGATAATGCGGTTTTTCATGCCTTCATCCATCGGAACTGCCGGAACATTGGCAATTACATTGTTGGCACGGGCGATGGCTTCATAGGCAAATTTCCAGTAATTGCTGATCATTCCATTGGTTGAATTCGCGGTGAATTCATCGATGTAAGTAATTTCAGCCTGATCGCCCGGATTACCGCCTTTTACGGCATCATCGGAAGCAACAGCTCCAAATACCCATATTACATTGTTGGGGCTTGAAAATGAAATTGCATGATACACTCCGTTTATAGCCTGAATGGCCTGCTTGTCATTCTTGTAAAAGGTTTCGGTTGAGAAACTTCCTTTCAGCTTTTCGGTTAAAAAATCCTCACAGGAACTGAAAATGACCAGTGCCAAAACCAGCAGCATTGCTGTTTGTAGTTTCATTCTATAAGCTTTCATCATCTGATTTCTGAAAGTGTCTGTTATTTTGATTGTAATTCGTTTCATGTTTCAGTAGATTAAAAGGTGATGTCAAGTCCGAGCATAAAAGTCATTGCCGAAGGATA
>JAUYTA010000698.1 GCA_030695265.1 Bacteroidota bacterium | reverse complement strand
CATTCGGTAAATAACCGAATGACTTTTTCTTTTATTTGCACCAAACGAAAATATTTTTCGCGTCCGTGCAACATTCATAAAACGACCGTCGTCTTTCAAACAGTAAACAATCTCAGATAGGTGGAAACACAGTACCAAAACATACATCAGGACTTGGTTGAGCGGTGCCGGAAAGGCGATACCAAGGCACAATTTGAGCTGTATAAAATTTATTACAAACCGATGTACAACATTTGTCTGCGCATGGTTGGCTCTCAGGTTGAAGCGGAAGATGTGATGCAGGAGGCCTTTCTGAATGCGTTTACCAAAATCGACACCTATCAGGGAGTAGTAAGTTTTGGCGCCTGGTTAAAGAAAATTGTGATCAACCGTTCATTGGACCATCTGAAAAAACGAAAAGTAAAATTTGAAGAACTGAATGAAAAAATTCCGGACGAAGAGCCGGTTAATATTGAGATTTCAGAAATACAGATGGAGAAACTGAAAAATGCGATACAACAATTGCCCGACGGATACCGGGTTGTTTTAAGCCTCTATTTACTGGAAGGATATGATCATGAAGAAATTGCGCAAATTCTGGGAATAACGAATGTGTCGTCGCGATCGCAATACATGAGGGCAAAACTCAAACTTAGGGAGATGTTACACAGAGAAGAATTGTTTGAATACAACTAAAAAATGACTGTCATGAAAGACGAACTGGAAAAATTAATTACAAATAACCGGCATGCCATTCAGGATGATGAACCGCTGGAAGGGCACTTTGAAAGATTTGAAGCACGACTTCAGAAAGCTTCGAAGCCAACCAGAATAATCAATTTCAGGCCAATATTGAAGATTGCAGCAATTGTAGTATTTGTGCTTTTAGCTGGCAATCAGGCCCGAATGTGGTTTCTTCCTGAAAAAGAAGAAACATTCACCCTTGGATCAATTTCAGAAGAATACCGCGAAGTTGAATTCTATTACACAAATGCTATTGAGATGGGAATGAACCAATGGGAAAAGCTTAGTAACGATGGACTTGTTTCTGAACCGGAACAACAAATGATGCAAAAAGAGCAAAATGATTTTGACCTGATGTATCAAAAACTTCAGGATGAACTAAAGGCAAACCCAAATGATGAACGGGTGATCAATGCCATGCTCGAATACTACCAGGCAAGAATGAACATCATCACCCTAATTATTAACAAATTACAGGAAGTAAAACAACAAAACAACAATAACAGCCATGAAAGCCTTGAAATTTAATTTCGCAATTGCCCTGCTGCTTGTTTCAACAATGATTGTTGGTGCGGCAGGAGCTGAATATTCAAAGACCCTAAGAAAAGCCTGGCCAAAAAGCGGCGTGACTGCCATGAAAGTAACCAACAAATTCGGTGAGGTAAAAATCAACGACATGGGAGGCGATTCTGTTACCATCAAAGTAGTGATTACGGTTGAAAATCCTACCGGAAACAAAGCAAAGGAGTTGATGAACATGATTCAGGTCAACTTTCAGAAATCGGGATCAGTGGTGATTGCAGAAACCCAGATGGACGATAATTTTAAAAGCAAACAATCGTTCAGAATTGATTACCTGATCAATATTCCGAAAGACCGGGATCTTGATATTACCAACCGCTACGGAAATGTGATTGTGAATGAACTGGAGGCAAAGGGCACTTTTAATGTCAGCTATGGAAATCTGACCGCAGGCAATATGAAAGCGCCGGCAGGGAGTCCGGTTAAAATTGTGGTTAACTACGGGAAAGCTGATATTGAAACAATTAACGATGCCAATATGGAATTTAAATATTCCAAGTTGTATGCCGGAGAGATTGCCCGGTTGGTTCTTGACACGAAATACACCACTGTAAACCTGCACAAAACGGGAAATCTGACACTTGATTCGAAATACGACGGAATCAATATTGATGAAATAGACAACCTTAAATCCGTTTCAAAATACACCAACTACAAAATTGGGTTGTTAACCGGAAGTTTTGACCTCGACACCGGATACGGATCGGTTCGAATCAGCAAGGTTGGTGTAAAATTCGACAAAATCAGGATTGTTAACAGCTACGGTGGAGTCAATATCGGCTTAAATGAACTGAATTACAAACTAAAAGCCGAATGCAGCTATTGCGATGTCGTTTACCCTACCAATCGCTACAAAGGAGATAAAATCAGGGATGGCCAACGCGTTTCGCTTGATGGAAATGTTGGAACCGGAGGTGGATCGGTTACTATCAACAGCCGGTATGGCGGGGTAAAACTGACGGAATAGAAGAGAAAAAGGCAAAGGATCAGGCAAAGTCAGAGAAAAATCGAGTAGGAAGTAGGTGATTATTTCACCTACTTCCTCTCACACCAAACCTGAAAAAGATTCGGTAAAAAGTATTTTCGAATGAGTAAGTGAGTGTGTTACTATCCATAAATCCTTAACGTAAAATCAAAATTCAGATTCTTCAGTTTCTTATATATCCAGCGATAAATACTTTAGAAATTCGTCTTTACGGTGCGGATCTTTGAATACTCCGCCATATTCGGCAGTAATTGTTGAACTACTTTCGTCCTGAATTCCACGTGAAGAAACACACAAATGTTTCGCATCTATAATTACTGCCACATCTTCAGTTTTAAGAATCCGCTTTAATTCATTGGCAATCTGAACAGTTAAACGCTCCTGAACCTGAGGGCGACGTGCAAAATAATCGACCATCCGGTTAATTTTCGACAATCCAACCACCTGACCACTTGAAACATAGGCAACATGCGCTTTTCCAACAATCGGTAAAAAATGATGCTCACAGGTTGAATTCATGTTGATGTTTTTTTCAACCAACATTTCGCCATACTTGAATTTATTATCGAATACCGAAATTTTCGGCATATTCTGAGGGTTCAAGCCTGAAAATATTTCTTTGACAAACATCTTGGCTACCCGGTGGGGTGTTCCGTTTAAACTGTCATCCGTTAAATCAAGGCCTAGAACATCCATAATATCCCTGAACTTGTTTTCAATGATCAGAATTTTCTGTTCATCGCTCAAAGCAAAAGCATCATCTCGCATAGGGGTATCCAGCGAGGTGCCCACATGGTTATCACCAATTATATCGTGTCCGTTGTTAATGACGGGCAAAGAAATTCTATTTACTTTAGACTTTGCCGGTT
>JAUYTA010000689.1 GCA_030695265.1 Bacteroidota bacterium | reverse complement strand
GCTGGAATCGTTCTCAGTTTGGATACCGATCAAAAACCAACTTTTACAGCTCCCGAAGTCAGTGCCAATAAGCAATATACTTTCTCACTGGTAGTAAACGACGGACAGGCATATTCTGCTCCTGATGAAGTAGTGATTACCATTTTGCAGGTAGATAAAGCCCCATATGTAATTGATCCAATTGAAAATATTTCTGTTGACAAAAAATCACCTAATCTGGTGATCGATTTAAGAACAGTATTTGCCGACAATGATCCTGGAGATGTATTGAGTTATATTGTAAGCTCAAATTCAAACAGCAATGTAGTAACAACAACAATCACAGGCTTCGATCTCACTTTGATCTTTTCTACTGAAAACACCGGATCAGCTGAAATCGAAGTTAGTGCAAGTTCAAACGGAAAATCAGCCAAATCAAAATTTCAGGTCGAAGTAAAAATACCAACCGGCATTGATCCATTGATGATTAACCAAAATGTAAAGATATATCCAAACCCTACATCCGGAATAGTTAATGTTGTATTCGAACAAATTCCTCAAAATGGAACATATCTGACGGTAAGAAGTATAATTGGAATGACGGTTCTTCAAAAGCTTGTTCAGAATAAGGAAGAATCGATTGATTTATCAGGAAATACTCCGGGAGTTTACCTGATACAAACAAATCAGAACAGTTCCAAAGTACGAAAAGTAATTTTAAAATAATTAACATCACTAATACTCAGCAATGACACAATGTGGTTATTTCAAATTAAAAAATTTTATTTATGTGGTCTTATTTTGCTGAGCGTTTTTTCATTTGGACAATCAGGAATCAGTTTTATCGATTTGAAAATATGTATGCCGGTGCAACCAATAATGGCATCTGCCCGCTAAACAATGCTGTATGGGGAAATGCAAATATCAATGGGGAAATATGGGATCTTTGTCCACTTGGTGCGACCATGAAGAATCTGGATGGTCGCACAACCAATGGTCATGTTGACAATTACTGGATAAATTATGAAAGCATTGAACCTGACCCGTATATAACAAATGGATGGCAGCAACATGAGAATAAGGACTGTACCGGAGACTACATGATATCTGGTTTTACAACGCTATACGCAAACAATTTCAGGGTATCTTGGAAATTCAACTGGTTTTACGTTTGCCAATTACAAGCAGGAAATTGATGCAGGCCGGCCAGTAATTATTCATCTTGCAGGACATTCAATGACAGGAGTCGGTTATGACAATGACAGTCAAACCATTTATTTTCACAATACCTGGGATTACGACGTTCACTCAATGGCCTGGGCTGGTGAATATACAGGAATGCAGATGTTCTCGGTTAGCATATTTAAACTGGCATTAAGCAAAGTCGCCCAAAACATAGCACTCGCGGGTGGATGGAACATCATTTCGGCCAATGTACTTCCGGCCAATTTAAATCTCTTAGACCTTTTTCAGACTTTGATCGGTAACAACCAGCTCAACAAAGTAATGGACGAATCGGGCAATGCCATTGAAAACTTCGGCGCTTTTGGCGGGTGGAGCAACAGTATTGGCAATCTGGAATACACCGAAGGTTACAAAGTGCATGTGAGCGAAGCTTGTAATTTGATTTTTGAAGGATCACCAATTCAATCGCCTTCAAACATCAGCCTAAATGCCGGATGGAATATCATTTTATATCCTAATTCGTCACCACAGGATGCGATGAATTTGTTTCAACCACTGATAGATCAAAACACGCTGAAAAAAGTAATGGACGAATCAGGAAAAACCATAGAAAACTTTGCCGATTTTGGCGGGTGGAAGAATAACATCGGAGACATGATACCGGGAAAGGGTTACAAAGTTAATGTCACCTCCAACTGTACACTCAACATTCCCTAAATCAACGATTATTTTTTCAGAAATTCTTTTAAGTTATTTTTATGGACTTACTTTACCCCCTGAATTAAACTTGAACTATGAGCGGATTTTTTGGAAGTATTTCAAATCATGATTGTGTTGCCAACGTGTTCTACGGGACAGATTATCACTCCCATTTGGGAACAAAAAGAGCAGGACTGGCCTTTTACTCTGATAAAAAAGGATTTCAACGAGCCATCCACAGTCTTGAAGACGGGTACTTCAGGAATAAATTTGAAGGCGACATTGCCGGGTTTAAAGGCAATATCGGAATTGGCGTAATCAGCGACACAGAAGCGCAACCCATTCTGGTTACCTCACATTTAGGCCGCTTTGCAGTGGCCACAGTTTGTAAAATCACAAACATCGCCGAACTTGAAGAACGGTTCATGAAAATGCGCCGCACTTTTGCTGAAACCAGTCAGGGTTCGGTAAATCCTACTGAACTGGTTGCCATGCTTATTGCCGAAGGAGAAGATTTCGTTTCAGGAATTGAAAACGTGTTCAATCTCGTAAAAGGTTCCTGCTCAATACTTATACTAACTGAAGATAAGATTATTGCGGCACGCGACCGGCTTGGAAGAACACCGGTTATTATTGGCAAAAACACCAATGGGTATGCGGTTAGTTTTGAAACCTGTGCTTTTCCCAATCTGAACTTTGAAATCGAGAAATTTCTTGGCCCCGGCGAAGTGGTTTCATTAACAGCCGATGGTTATGAACAACTGCGCAAACCCAACGAAAAAATGCAGGTTTGCTCATTTCTTTGGGTATATTATGGTTATCCGCCATCGTTTTACGAAGGAATTAACGTGGACGAATGCCGCTACAAATGCGGCGCTGCACTTGCAAAAGACGATGAGATCGAAGCTGATTTTGTAGCAGGCATTCCCGATTCAGGAATTGGACATGCCATTGGCTACAGCAACGAAAAAAGAATACCACTGAAACGTCCGTATGCGAAATACACGCCAACCTGGCCACGCAGTTTTATGCCTCAAAATCAGAACATGCGCGATCTGGTTGCCAAAATGAAATTAATTCCCAACAAATCAATTATAAAAGACAAACGCGGAATTTTTCTTGATGATTCCATCGTTCGCGGAACACAGTTGAAAGACAATGTTCAGGACCTGCACCGCGCAGGCATTCAGGAAGTACACATGCGAATTGCCTGTCCGCCCCTCACCTATCCCTGCGAATTCCTGAATTTCAGCCGTTCGCGGTCGAACCTCGATCTGGCAACCTACAAAGCGGTAGAACAGTTAGAAGGAAAGACTAATACCGATATGGCTGAGTATTCGGACAGTAACAATCCGAAATACCATGCAATGGTTGAACAGATCCGGAAAAATCTGGATCTGACATCCCTGAAATTTCAGAAACTTGAAGATTTGGTTGAAGCCATTGGATTGCCCAAAGAAAAACTTTGTACCCATTGCTGGGACGGATCAAGCTATTTTTAGAAAGTGATTTGATACAATACGAAACAACAATCATCCATCGGGAATTCATCCGGTGGATGATTTTTTATGCAACGAATTTTCGGGAAGCAAAAACATAAATGATTATACCAACTGCCACACCCGTTGTATTTGCAACGATATCGTACCACGAAAAGGAACGTCCGGCACCCATTTCCAATTGGATAAATTCCATCAAAATGCCCCACCCTACCGTAAGCGGAACGATTAACCATATTCCGTACCGATTTTCTTCAGCTTTCAGCGCCCAGCAACCAAGGACTGAAAAAATCAGGTACATCGTAAAATGCACCAATTTGTCGGCTCCTTTAAATAATTGTATTTTGGGTAAATCCTGTGGTGGCAGCAACGATAAAGCCATAATACACAACAAATAAACAACAAGCAAAGCATAACGAAAAAACGGACGGACAGATAACAAAAACGAAATCATATAAAAGCAGTTTGTATTTTACAATCATTAAACCATAATTACCTGCTAAAGTTCAAACTTAACCAAATCAAATTACATTACTTTTTATTTGATTTAACACTGCGTGTGATAAATTTGATTCAAATTAATCAACAAATTAACCTAAACCAAACATCCTGATTTATTATAATATTTTATTTGGGTCGGCCAATTGGTTTTTAAATGCATAAATCACCAGGTTAACCGTATTCATGCAATTGGTTTTCCTGAAAAGGATGCTTTTATATTTTTCAATGGTTTTGGTATTCAGGTGTATTAACTCACTTATTTGTTTGTTATTATAGCCATGACACAACAAATGGAGTATTTCCTTTTCTCTGGGACTAAAATCGGGTAGGTTGCCCTTTAAATCGGCCAATTGCCGCGACCGTGAGATGTTGCGCGATAAGATTGCCAGAATTTCGCCGGAAAAATAATTCCCGCCTTTGTATATTTTTTTTATTGCTTTTTCGAACTCTTCAATTTCCGAATTTTTAAGCATATAGCCTTCTACGCCAGCCATTAACATTTGCTCAACATATTCCTCGTCAGGAAAGGTTGTCAATGCAATAATTTTCATTTCAGGGTTTATTTCCAGTGCAAGCCGGGCGGCTTCAATACCATTTAGCCGGGGCATGTTAATATCCATAAATACGATGTCTGGTTTCAGGTTTTCAATCAGTTCCAGAAATTCATGACCGTTTGAAGCTTCGCCAATCAGCTGAACAAAAGGAAATCGCCTCAGGAGAAGTTTAAAACCATCCCTGAATATTTTATGATCATCGACAATTACAACGGAAACAGGCTTCATAGTTCTAATGAATTAAAACATTAATTGACAGAAAATTGTATAGAAATATCAACTCCCTGATTGGCGCCACTTTCAATTTTACATTTACCCCCAATAGACTCCACCCTGCTGGTCAGGTTTTGCAGACCCATTTTTTCGCCGCCTGCCGAATAATCAAAAGAAGTGTTGAACCCAATACCATTGTCAATATAGCGTATAAAAACTGTGCTTTTCAAATTCCGGATAGTAATTTTGGCTTTTGTTGCCCCGGAATGTTTCAATGTATTGTTTATTAACTCATTACTGATCCGGTAAACAAATACTTCAATGCTCTTCGACAGTTTAATCTGGAAATTTTCGGTTTCAAGTTCAATTTGAATATTTCCGGCCTGATTAATTTTATCGCACAGTATTTCCAGAAAACCGATCAACCCATATTTATTCAGCGCTGAAGGGTTCAGGTTGTTGATCACCTCTTTGGTGCTGCGTAATGCGTGATTTGCAAGCATGTTTATATGCCCCAGTTTTTCCTTGTCGTAATTTTTTTCAGCAGCTTCTTTTTCCAATAATTTTATATACATGATAATGCT
>JAUYTA010000687.1 GCA_030695265.1 Bacteroidota bacterium | reverse complement strand
AATTCGTCTAAAATTTTTAGACAGCAAACCCGCTTGGTTTGTTCTTGATCGATCTCAATGAAAAAAAACATTAGAATAGGCACTCGTGGCAGCCAATTAGCATTGTATCAGGCAAAAAAGGTAAAAGCCACGCTCGAAATCTTATTTCCTGGACTTCAGGTTAAGCTGGAAATTATAAAAACAAAAGGTGACAAAATTCTCGATGTTGCGCTCTCAAAAATCGGCGACAAGGGTTTATTCACCAAAGAAATTGAAAATGCGCTGATCGATGGATCGGTAGATTTGGCTGTTCACAGCCTGAAAGACCTACCAACCGCCCTGCCTGAAGGACTAAAATTAGGCGCAGTACTGGAGCGTGGTGAATTTCGTGATGCACTCGTTAGTAAAGGCGGCAAAAAGCTGTCGGAACTTGGTGCCGGCGATGTGGTGGCCACTTCCAGTTTGCGCCGCCAGGCCGGGTTGATGAAAATGAACAATCAGATTATCATCAAAGATATTCGCGGAAACGTCAATTCACGCCTGCAAAAAATGGAAGACGGTTATTGCGATGCAATGATCATGGCTGCGGCCGGACTGCAACGCCTTGGACTTGAAAAATGCATTACCGAAATAATTGATCCTGAAGTAATTGTACCGGCAGTTAGTCAGGGTGCGATTGCCATCGAAATCCGTTTAAACGATCCTGAAGTTGAATTTCTGATGGAAAAAATAAATCATATTGAAACATGGAATGCCATCACTGCCGAACGTGCTTTTCTGGCACATTTGCAGGGAGGATGCCAGGTTCCACTGGGTTGTTTCTCAAAAATTGAAAACGGCATTTTAACCATGAACGGATTTGTTGCATCTGTTGACGGAAGCCGGTTTATCAACGAGACCATTTCAGGAGAAATAAGTAAAGGCGCTGAACTCGGAGTTCAAATGGCAGAAAAAATGCTCGCCAAAGGAGCGCTCGAAATTTTGAACCAAATAAAATCAATCAAACCTACAAACTAAACAAAATGAGCAAATTACTTGAAGATAAGGTGTTCATTTCAACCCGTCCGACCGGACAGTCAGCCGAACTGGAAAGCCTTTTATCGGAAGAATCAGCCACCCTGATTGCAATGCCAACCATTGAAATCCGCCCGCTGCCACTCGATGAATTTTCATGGCTGCAGCTTAAAAATCTCGAATCATTCAACTGGATTGTATTTACCAGCCCGAATGGCCTGAAATTTTTCTTCGCCCGTCTGTTCGAACTTCAGAACAATTACGGACTTCCGGAGCATCTGAAAATTGCGGTAGTCGGTAAAAAAACAGCCGCTCACCTTGAATGCTACGGCACATCAGCAGAATTTATCAATCTGGGAAATACCGCCGAAGATTTTTCAACCGATTTTTACCATCGTGTTAGCCCCGGAGAACGGGTTCTTTTCCCAATTGGCAACCTAGCAAGGTCGGTAATCGAAGATAAAATCTCAAAAAAAGCCATCTGTACAAGGGTGCTCTTTTATGAAACAGTCATTCCGGACACCATCAACGAAGACACTTTGCAACTGATTATTAAGGATCAGTACGATATGATTATACTCAGCAGTCCTTCCGGATGCAGCAATTTGCTAAAACTGGTTTCAGGAAAAATGGACACAGCTACCCTCCGGTTGGTTTGCATTGGGCAGACTACCTCCGCAGAAGTTATCCGAAGTGGGCTCGAACCGCTAATTACCGCCGGCATGGCAAATTCACAAGGAATTTCATCGGCAATTATCAATTATTTTCAGAAGAAACAACTTATAAACGATTAACTATGTCTTTCCCAACAACACGACTCAGGAGATTAAGACAAACCCCTGTTTTAAGAAATTTGGTGCGCGAAACAATTCTTACCCGCGACGATCTGATCATGCCTCTTTTTGTATGCCCCGGCACCGGAGTAGTCAACCCAATTTCATCAATGCCAGGCAATTCGCAACTTTCGGTTGACATGCTGGTTGAAGAATGTCGTCGTTTGTATGGAATTGGCATTCAGGCAGTCCTTCTGTTTGGTATTCCTGAACACAAAGACGAACACGGTCTGGTTGCCTGCGAACACAATGGAATTGTACAGCAAGCCGTTCGTGCTTTAAAAAAGGCCTTGCCCGATTTATATGTAATTGCCGATGTTTGCAACTGCGAATACACGGTTCATGGTCATTGCGGAACCATTGTAGATGGCGATGTACACAACGACCTTACCATCGAAACCCTTGCCAGACAATCGGTTTCGCTTGCTCAGGAAGGTGTTGACATGGTTGCCCCGAGCGATATGATGGACGGACGCGTAGGTGTCATCCGTAAAGCGCTCGACGAATACGGATTTTACAATCTGCCCATCATGGCTTATTCGGCCAAATATGCCTCCAGCTTTTACGGTCCTTTCCGCGAAGCTGCCGAGAGCGCTCCGAAATTCGGAAACCGTTCAACTTACCAAATGGATCCGGCAAATGGAAACGAAGCTTTGCGCGAAGTGGCACTCGACATCGAAGAAGGCGCCGACATTGTGATGGTAAAACCTGCATTGAGCTATCTCGATGTAATTCAGCGTGTAAAAACCACTTTCAATATTCCGATTGCTGCCTACAATGTGAGCGGCGAATATTCGATGGTGAAAGCAGCAGCAGCCAATGGCTGGATCGACGAAAAACGGATGGTTCGCGAAATACTTACCTCCATCAAACGTGCCGGATCAGACATCATTATTTCGTATCATTCTCAAGATATCGTGAAAGAACTGTAAAATGAAAAACTATACCCAAAGCATTGCAGCTTTTCAGGAAGCTCAAAAGCATATTCCGGGCGGAGTAAATTCTCCCGTTAGGTCGTTTAAAAGTGTTGACGGCGATCCGTTGTTTATCGCCAGTGCCAAAGGCGCCAAGGTTTTCGATATCGACGGTCACGAATACATCGACTATGTTGGTTCATGGGGACCGATGATTTTGGGACATGCACATCCTGATGTGATCATGGCCATTCAGAAAACAGCAGCAAAAGGAACCAGTTTTGGCGCCCCTACCCTTTTTGAAACCGAAATGGCCTTGCAAATAAAAAAGATGGTTCCATCCATCGAAAGCGTTCGCATGGTTAACTCCGGAACCGAGGCTACAATGAGTGCGCTTCGTTTGGCCCGCGGCTATACTGGTCGCGATAAGGTTGTTAAATTCGAAGGTTGTTACCACGGTCACAACGACAGTTTCCTGATTAAAGCAGGTTCGGGCGCGCTGACCTTTGGAACACCCAATTCTCCGGGAGTAACTTCCGGAACTGCAAAAGATACACTTACCGCCCGTTTCAACGATCTTGATTCGGTAAAAGAACTGTTCAACCAATACGCTGAGCAGATTGCCGGCGTAATAATTGAACCTGTAACCGGCAATATGGGTGTGGTAATTCCTGAACCGGAATTTATGCAAGGTGTCAGAGATCTTTGCACCAAATACGGAACTGTTTTGATCTTTGATGAAGTGATGACTGGTTTCCGACTTTCAAAAGGAGGTGCACAACAAATTCTCGGAATCACTCCCGACCTGACTTGCTTCGGAAAAATTATTGGCGGAGGATTACCAGTTGGCGCTTATGGCGGCAAACAGGAAATCATGGATAAATTAGCGCCAAAAGGCCCTGTTTATCAGGCCGGAACACTCTCCGGAAATCCACTTGCCATGTCCGCCGGACTCACCACTCTGAAAATTCTGGACGAAACCGATGGTTTTTACGAAATGCTTGAAGAAAAATCGGCACGTTTGGGCGACGGAATCAAAAAATGTCTGGAAGATCTGAATTTTCCGGGCGTCGTAAACCGCGTGGGTTCTATGTTTACCCTATTCTTTACTGACGAAGCAAAAGTGAATTCATTTGCCGATGCTTGTCGTTGTAATACCGCCACTTACACCAGGTTTTTCAAAATGTCTTTGGAAAGTGGTATTTATCTTGCGCCATCGCAGTTCGAAGCCGGATTTAGGTCGGCGGCACACACTTCCAAAAAGATTGACAAAACGATTGAAGCGACTTATGAGGCTTTGAAGGCTTTGAAGTTATC
>JAUYTA010000665.1 GCA_030695265.1 Bacteroidota bacterium | reverse complement strand
CACGCGCGAACAGGAGTTTGTCGATCGTATCAAAGGCCTGACTTATGAGGAAATTGCGGCCAACGGTGGTGGAATCCTGAATTCAGCCAGACGCTTGCAGGGAATGTCGGAGGATGATTTGTACGTTCAGGCGATGGAGCGGCTTGATGAAATTATGTGGCTGGGAACTGGAGCTGTTGAGATTAAAAGCGGATACGGACTGACCACCGAGTCGGAGCTGAAAATGCTAAGGGTGATTCTCCGGATGAAGCAAAATTCTCCGCTAATGATAAAGTCCACCTTTTTGGCCCATGCTTTCCCTTTGGAATACCGCAGTAAACGAGCCGATTATGTGAATTTGCTTATCAACGAAACGATTCCACTGATTGCTTCGGAGGAGTTGGCTGATTATGTGGATGTTTTTTGCGACCGTGGCTTTTTTACTGTTGAGGAAACTGAGCGAATTCTCATGGCCGGGATGAAACACGGCTTGCGGGGTAAAGTTCATGCCAACGAACTTGCAAACTCGGGCGGTGTTCAGGTGGGCGTAAAATACAACGCAATATCAGCCGATCACCTTGAATTTGTTGATGAAGAAGAAATTGCTGCTTTAATTGACAGCGAAACAATGCCAACCGTTTTGCCAGGCGCGGCCTTTTTCCTGAACCTTAAACTGGCGCCTGTCCGCAAAATGATCAGCGCCGGGTTGCCGGTGGCGCTGGCTTCGGATTTTAATCCGGGTTCATCACCATCAGGAAACATGAATTTTGTCCAATCGCTTGGCTGCCTGAAATACGGCATGTCACCCGAGGAAACCATCCATGCAACTACCATCAACTCGGCTTATGCAATGGGAATCAGTGAAAGTTACGGCAGTATTGCCAAAGGAAAAGTTGCCAATTTGTTTATCACCAAAGAGATTTCGAGCTATGCAGTAATTCCGTATTTGTTCAGCTCCAACCTGATTGAAACCGTGATTTTGAACGGGGAAATACAATAATCTAAAAATATGAAACAACTAATCGAATGCGTCCCTAATTTTTCGGAAGGCCGGGATGAAAAAATAATTAAACTAATTACCGATGCAATACAGTCGGTTGACGGAATCAAATTACTGAATGTAGATCCGGGAAAAGATACCAACCGAACTGTTGTAACTTTTGTTGGCGAACCGGAACAGGTAATTGAAGCCGCGTTTCGGGGTGCGAAAATGGCTGCACAGCTCATCGACATGGGCAAACACAAAGGCGAGCATCCGCGTTTCGGGGCAATGGATGTTTGTCCGTTGGTTCCGATTGCCAATATCACGATGGACGAAACAGTGGTTTATGCGCGCAGACTGGCCAAAAGAGTGGGAGAGGAGCTTGGGATCTCAGTTTATTGTTACGAGTTTGCAGCATTCAGTAACGATCGCCAAAGTTTGGCGAATTGCCGTGCAGGCGAATACGAAGGACTGAAGGAAAAACTTCAGAAACCCGAATGGAAACCCGATTTTGGACCGGTTGTGCTGAATGAAAAATCGGGCGCAACAGCAATTGGAGCGCGTAATTTTCTGATAGCCTATAATGTCAACCTGAATACAACTTCGGTTCGTCGGGCCAATTCCATCGCGTTCGATGTCCGTGAAGCTGGCCGCGTGGTTCGCGAAGGCGATCAGGTGACCGGTAAAATTGTGAATGACGAAAATGATGAACCGTTACGTATTCCGGGAACTTTAAAAAAAGTACGTGCCATTGGCTGGTTTATCAAAGAATATGGAGTGGCACAAATTTCCATGAACCTCACCGATATTTCGGTAACTTCGATGCACGAGGCATTTGATGAGGTGGTTGAACGCGCCCGTGAACGCGGAATCCGTGTGACCGGCTCGGAACTGATTGGTGTTATTCCTTTACAAGCCATGCTCGATGCCGGTAAATATTTTCTCAGAAAACAGCAACGTTCAGTCGGTATTCCGGAGGTGGAAATCATCAAAATCGCTGTTAAATCGCTGGGTTTGGACGAACTGTTGCCATTCGATCCGAAGAAACGAATCATTGAATATTTGATTGACGATCAGCAAAATAAACTGATTGATTTGAGTTTATCCGGATTTTCAAACGAAACACTATCCGAATCACCTGCTCCGGGTGGCGGTTCAGTTGCTGCTTATATTGGCGCATTGGGTGCTGCGCTGGGTTCGATGGTTGCCAACCTTTCGGCACACAAACGTGGTTGGGACGATCGTTGGGAAGAATTCTCCGACTGGGCCGAAAAAGGGAAAATCTACCACGACCGGCTTTTAAAACTAGTTGACGAAGATACTGCCTCTTTCAACGCGATTATGGATGCGTTCGGCTTGCCAAAGAATACCGATCAGGAGAAAAAACAGCGTTCCGCAGCTATTCAGGCAGCAACCAAACATGCCATTGAGGTGCCTTTCGAGGTAATGCAAACAGCATTTAAATCGCTTGAAGTTATTCAGGCAATGGCTACGATTGGCAATCCGAATTCCTTGTCGGATGCAGGAGTTGGAGCTTTGTGCGCCCGAACTGCAGTTTACGGAGCTTATCTCAATGTCAGGATCAATTCAGGAGAACTGGCTGATAAAACTTATGTAGCGGAAATACTGACTAAAGCTTCTAATCTTCTTCAGGAAACATTGGCCAAAGAAGCTGAAATTCTGACATTGGTGGAATCAAAAATATAAGTGCGAAGTTATTTCGAAATGTCTAATCGAATGGTTGAATTGGCTCGTCAACAGAATGGTTTTCTTGGTGTCGAGTCGGCCCGAAATGAAATTGGTATTACCGTCTTTGGTATTTTCCTGATTTCGATTTATACCTTTCGTGGGCTTGGCTTAAGTTAAGTCTGAAATGTTATCTGGCTCATTGAATAAATCCGTCATAATGTTTTCAGGTTTCTCAATCAGAATGGAACTGCCAAATCCGTCTGAGTTTTTTGCGCCCCACAAAGCAAGGGCAAATTTCACATTGGCGGCTTTTGCTGCCTTGTAATCGTATGTTGTATCTCCAATGTAAATGGTCTGATTGGCGGCAATACCTGATATCTCAAGAAATTTTAGAATCGGATCGGGATTTGGTTTATGGTTTACGGTATCGTCAGCACAAACATAAAAATCGAGGTATCTCATCAGGCCAAAAGGGATAAAATCGTCTAGCAATTCATTGCGTGTTTTAGAAGTAACAATGCCTGTTTTGATGCTTTTTTCCTCTAGTTTTTGCAGAATTTCTTCGATCCCGTCAAATACGGTTACCTGGTTTTTGTAGTCAGTCATGTATTCGTTCCAGCGACGGTTCACTTCCTGAATGTTCTTTATACCAAGCTTTTCCAGCGCTATGTGTCCCGGAATTCCCAGTATAAAGTCCAGATCAGTAAGCGAATATTCTTTTTGAGTTTCTTCGGACAATACTTTCTGAAGCGATTTTTTTACTGATATTTCAATGTCAATCAAAGTGCCGTCAACATCAAAAATGATACATTGAAACATAGTTGGTTTTTTAGGTTGATGGTTTTGCAATTTCTTTGGAAAAATTAACGTGAAATGGCAGTGTATATTGCCATATAAAAGGATTTTAGAAGGTTTTTTTCAGAATAGAGTTTTATGTATTATTTCCCATATTGGATTTAAAACTTAGCTTTGCGCCAAAATTAAAAATACCGAAAATGAGTGTAGAAAAGGAAATTCAGGCACGGAGCTGCTCGAAATGCGAGTTTTGTGGTGCAACCGACGACCTGAAAGTTTACGAGGTTCCGCCAGCTTATAACGCAAAGGCAGACCAATGTGTGCTTGTTTGCGAAACTTGCCTGGAACAGATTGAAAATCCAGAAAAGATAGATGCCAATCACTGGCGCTGTTTAAATGATAGTATGTGGAGTACGGTTCCTGCCGTTCAGGTAATGGCCTGGAGGATGTTGCACCGCCTGAGTGCCGAGGGCTGGTCGCACGATCTGCTCGACATGCTTTACCTTGACGAAGTCACTTTGGCTTGGGCACAATCTACCGGCGAGGGGATTTCGGCAGATGATGAAGTGAAACACATTGACAGCAATGGAGTTGTTCTTCAGGGTGGCGATACTGTGGTGCTTATAAAAGACCTGGAAGTGAGAGGTGCTGGTTTTACCGCCAAACGCGGAACAGCAGTTCGCGGAATCACTTTGGTTGCCGATAATCCCGAACAAATTGAAGGTAAAGTAAACGGCCAGCAACTTGTTCTTTTGACGAAGTTTGTGAAGAAATCGACATAACAATACGGATGAGTTCAATTTAAGTAATGGTTTCACTCAAAGTGGAGCCAGGGCTTGTTTGTGCGCGGTGCATGGCGAATAACTTGACGGTGCAAGTCTTCGCTCATATACCCGTGCGGTTCAGAAACAGCAAAAGATAACTGGTTCATTGTTCCAGAAAGACACAAAAGCCCTTTGCCTGACCGAATCTCAGGGTATTTCTCCCGCTTTTTTCAATACCCATTTTGGAATGTTGGGAAACCTCGACCTGCCCGAAACGAATTACCTGAATGTTTGCTTCGATTACATCCACCAAAACCTGGTAAATGACCGGCTTGTCTGGAATCCTGAAGACTGGGAATTCTCTTCGTACCGCGATTATTTTTGCGGAAGAAAAGGGAAGCTATTAAATCGGGAACTTGCGAGGGAATTGGGGCTGATCGCAACCTTCTGATCCGATGACTGGAGTTCATCGGATCAGTAATGGAGAAGAAGAGGCAACTCATCCGATGACTTGGGTTCATCGGATGAGTGTACTTTCATACAGACAATGATTATTGCGCATGGATTTTATTAAAATTCGTTTCAGGGGTTCAGTGAACTATTGAATAAAAAGCAGTAAATTGACTTCAAATAACAATGGATTTTCAGAACGGTCAAATTTATCATGTCTTCAACCGCAGCAACAACTCTCAATTGGTTTTTCGTGAACGGGAGAATTACCTTTATTTTCTATCCAAGATCAAAGAATACATAAGTCCTCACTCGGAAATCCTTGCCTGGTGCCTGATGCCAACCCATTTTCATCTGATGATTGAGGTTGTAAATGAACGTATAGAGATTGTTCCTGATCCGCTGACTGATGCTTCTGATCCGCTGACTGGAGTTCATCGGATCAGTAATGGAACAGAAGCGAATACTCATCCGATGAACCCAAGTCATCGGATGAGTCGTCCGCCAATAGCAAAATCGCGTACTTTAAATGACTCAATTGCCATCATGTTACGCTCATACACACGGGCGGTTAATAAGCAATCGGGTATGCATGGCTCACTTTTTCAGCAACACACTAAAGCCCTTTGCCTGACCGAACCCGAATTTGCACCTGCCTATTTCCAAAGTCATTTTGGAATGGTGGGCAACATTTCACTACCCGAAAAAGAATACCCCAATGTATGTTTCAACTACATCCATCTCAATCCGGTTAACGACCGACTTGTTCGAAATCCCGAAGACTGGGAATTTTCCTCTTACCGCGATTACTACTCCGGTCGAAAAGGAAAACTGATTAACCGGGAACTTGCAAAAGAATTGGGATTGATTACCTAATCCGTTGAACAGAGCTACTGATCCGATGACTGGAGTTCATCGGATCAGTAAATGTTTTATTGAATACTGATTTTTATGCTAACAATTGTATAATTTAGTCGGAGTAATCAGAGAAAAATATGTCTCAGTTGCATTGTTGCAATACTTATTTAATACCTTTAAATAGTGCAATATAATACCTAAAAATTATGGAGAAAAAGGATTTCTTACTTGAAAGTAAAGTTAAAAAAATAGAAGGTAGCTTTAATGAAAAAGGATGGCTAACTATCTATGAAAGAGATGATATTAAAGAATGTGGATCAAGAATATTTTGTTGTTTGATAGACAAAGAGCAAAAGCAAGTTTACAATCAAGATCATATTCCACCTATTTGGATGGGACGTGGAGGAAAGCCTGTTGTTTATGGAGATAATACTTATAAAACTTATGAAAAAGATGGTTTAGAACCTTTTTTATTTTGCAGAAATTTCCCAACGATAAACACTCCGGATTTTTATATTGATGTATCCGAGGAGTTTGTGCTTTATTTCAATTTGTATGAACAAGGTATAAACAAACAAGAGCGCAAATATTGTTTCGTTGATGAAGTTGGCCAACTAATAGATGTGATAATTATACGGCATGATAAAGTATTGATTTCATTGAAACATTTAAAGGAATACATCACCATTAGAGAAATGAATTTCGTTATTAGTTTTGACTTCTCAATTACTATTGCTAAATGCCCGGATGAGTGGAAAATAGAAATGAAAGATGAAATAAAGAAAACTGAAAATTTTATTTATCGCCATTTAATCAGGAACGAATTCAATTATGTTCAAAGCGATATCTTGGGGAATGTCTTTATCGATAGTAATCCTAATAAGACAACTCATTTTAATGATGAAGAAACGGAGTCTGTAAAATTTATTGTTGGATATGATGATGCTGGAAATGAAATACAGATTGAACCTTCCAGATCAAAGGAAAATTTCCATAAAAGAACATATTTCAGGAGAGAAGTATTGGAGAAATATTATAATGACCCTTCTTGCAAGGTCGACTCTTTTATCGTCTCAACAAAAACATTTTCTGTAAAAATTGATAATAGTGTTGATGATTATATACCTGTTTTTCTTGGTTATCTGAGTGCTTTGCCACAAAGGGAACTGTATCATTGGAAAATACATAACATTCCACCTTCGAATGGAATGGACCTAAGCTCGTCGTATAAAGAATGTATGATTAATGGCAACTTTGTAGATTATCCGGAAAGGGTAGATCATTACTTCAAACATAGGTATCATGAATTTAATGAAAAATGGGAGAAGAAATTCGGATGGAAGTTTTATAAACCATTAGCTGATGAAGATAAATTTCGATTTAAATCCTTGCATCTACCAGCAACTAATAATATCATATCATTTTGTGATCAGATATTAAATTTGAGTATAATTACTATTGACCGATTGAATGAGGCTGAAATTGAGAAAAAATTGAAAAAAATGCCTAAGAATAAAGCTCTTGAAGACTTTTTAGTGGAAATATCAAAAAATGATATTAATATTCCTCCCGATATCAACATTCAATTAAAGGTAGAAAGAGGACTTGCAAAGCTTGAGCGATTTATAAAAGAAAATGGTCATAACTTTTCTGACATGAATGAAGAATTTCTTCGGCGATTATGGGATTTGCGTTCTGGATTATTGGCGCATGGATTTAGTAATTCAAATAATAAATGTAAAAAAGCGATAGAATACTTTGGTATCAAAGACAATAACTACATCGAAGTTGCAAAAAGTATTTTCGAAAACGCAATAAAAACAATGGATATATTGGAACGTAACTTCATTTGAGACTCCTGTTATTTGAATTTTGTATGGTTGTTTGAAAAAGAAAGCATATAGATTAAATCATATCTTAAAAATGGAAAAGTCGGAATTTGTTGGTAATATAACCAGTCAACTTGATGAAATCGAATTTATTAGTGATGTCTGTCGTACTTTTGACATTGAATTCAATTTGATTCTTGAAATAGTTAAGGATGAAAATATTCAAATCACTAGCTTGTTAACAACGGAATTTAAATCAAGATTTATTCAGTATCTTGATTATTGTTATGATTTTTATTTCTCTGTCCCGATTTGTTCAAATAAGAGAAAATACCCAAAACCCAAAATTAAATCATCATTTCTTTTGCGTAAGCAAGTAATTGCAAATAAGGAGATTCTATTGGCAAAATTAGAAAATGGATTAGAGAATAATAAGATTGGACTTTTTGAAGAACTAAGGATTATCAAAATAAATGACTTAAAAAATGAAATTTTACTTTTGAAAAGGATGGAAAAGCAATCAAAAAGCCAGAAAAAAAATAATTCGAAAAGTAGCTTCAAAAAACCTATGCCAAGAATAATTTACACTCCGGTAGGAGGTAAGGTGCGATAAATGAATTAATTTATGGAATTTCTGATCCGATGAACTCCAGTCATCGGATCAATTGCAAAAAGCCGCTCTCCATTTAGGAAAGCGGCTTTTGTATTTTGCGAGTGAGCGGGTGACTTGAAGTCACCCGCTCACTAAAAGATCAACAAATTAAACCACATACGTTCTTGAAGTTGTGTCGCCACCTCTTCCGGTCCAGTTGGTGTGGAAGAATTCACCGCGCGGCTTGTCGATACGTTCGTATGTGTGGGCACCGAAATAGTCGCGTTGGGCCTGTAAAAGATTCGCTGGCAAACGTTCGCTACGGATTCCGTCGAAATAGCAAAGCGCTGAAGTCAACGCAGGAACCGGAACTCCGTTGGTCAGAGCGGTTGCGCAAACACGACGCCATCCGGCCTGTGCTTTTTCAAC
>JAUYTA010000653.1 GCA_030695265.1 Bacteroidota bacterium | reverse complement strand
TGTCCCGATCTATCGGGAGAACTCTCATGCCAGAAAGCATCCACTTTGAACTAAATTTTCATCCCCTTTTTGCGCCGCTACCTTAAAATATTTCCAGCGGCATGTTCGTTTCATAAGGATGAGGCGCAATATTATGACACTTTATATTTCTCATTACTTCTATAGTTTAAAAATACAATCAAGTTGAAATTAAGTTTAACTTTTCTCGTTTAAAACTGATGTAAACTCATTTTAGATTAATTTTGCCCAACCTAAACCTGCTAAGCCAGACTTAATTACTAAATGCTGATTTTTTGAACTAAGTTTGTTGTCGTTCTATTAAATACAAAATTTTCGTGTGAAAAAGAAAACACCCATATCTGCTGTAAAAACTAAATCATCTACCCGGTCAGTAAAGAAAAGTTCCGGTTCGTCAAAAAGTTTCGGACGGAAGGTATTCATATTTCTGCTAAAAACAGGAATTGCCCTTGTGCTGCTGGCATTTCTGCTTTTTCTGATTGTTTATGTTGGTTTTACAGGTCCGGTTCCTTCGAAAGAAGAATTACAAAAAGTGAAAAATCCTGTGGCTTCTGAAGTTTTTTCAAACGATGGCCGGTTGCTTGGAAGATATTACATCGAAAACCGCAGCAATGTAAGTTTCGGCGAAATATCGCCAAATATAATCAATGCACTGATTGCCACAGAAGATTCCAGGTTTTATCATCACAGGGGAGTTGACGAAATTGCGCTGCTGCGTGTTTTTGTAAAATCTGTTTTGATGCAGGACCGAAGTTCCGGCGGAGGAAGTACCCTGAGCCAGCAAATAGTAAAGAATTTGTATCCGCGCAAATCGTTTGGAGCATTCTCAATGCCAATCAATAAGTTACGCGAATCGATTGTGGCTTACCGACTCGAAAAATTATATACCAAAGATGAAATTTTAACACTCTACCTCAATACAGTTCCTTTTGCTGAAAATACGTTTGGGGTTGAAGTTGCATCGGAGCGGTTTTTCAACAAGCCACCATCGAAATTAGATGTTCATGAAGCTGCCACCCTGGTAGGAATGTTGAAAGCCAACAACAGTTACAATCCGCGTAAAAATCCGGAGCGATCGCTCGAAAGGCGCAATGTGGTGATTGAACAGATGCAAAAACACAGCTATGTTTCGAAGGCTGAGGCTGAAATGTACAAAGCGGAACCGCTCGATCTGGCATATAACCTGATAACCTACAACGAAGGTCCGGCTCCGTATCTGATGGAAAAAATCCGCCCGATACTGCAAGCCTGGTGCGAAGATCATCTGAAAGAAGATCAAACCATTTATAATTTATACACCGACGGGTTAAAAATTCAGACCACGATCGATTTCGATATGCAGTTGGCTGCTGAAACAGCCGTTACCGATCAGATGAAAAATCTTCAGGCTTTGTTTGACATTCATTGGGGAAAAGGCAAGCCATGGGGAAACGACCAATCGGTTGTGACCCGCGCCATGAAACGTTCAGAACGATATCGTAGCCTGAAAAAAAGAGGTGTTCCTGAAGAAGACATCAAAAAAATATTCAATACGCCAACTTCTGTTTCGTTGTTTACATGGGATGGTAACAAACAGGAGGAAATGACACCGATGGACTCCATTCAGTTTTATCTGAAGATCTTAAATACCGGATTTATGGCCATGGATCCAAATTCAGGAGAACTTAAAGCCTACATCGGCGGAAATGATTTTCGCTATTTTAAATACGATCATACTCTTTCAAAGCGTCAGGTAGGTTCAACATTTAAACCAATCGTTTATTTGGCTGCTCTTGAAGCCGGGATTCCGCCGGATACTTATTTCGCGAATGAAAAAAAGGTTTACACAGATTACAGTAACTGGTCGCCATCGAACTCGCACGACGATTATACCGGTTATTATTCGATGGAAGGAGCTTTGGCAAAATCTATCAATACCATTGCTGTTGACGTATTGATGCAAACCGGAATTTCAAATGTGATCGATCTGGCCAACCGGATGGGAATTGAATCGGAATTGCC
>JAUYTA010000637.1 GCA_030695265.1 Bacteroidota bacterium | reverse complement strand
TATTCTGAACAATTTGGTAATTTCAAGGTTTGGTTGATAAAATGAAAATGGAAACATATGAAAACAATTGATCGTTTAAAACCGGTATTGGTAACCGGTGGAACAGGATATCTGGCATCGTGGATTGTGAAACAATTATTGGATGAAGGGTATGAAGTCCGCACGACTGTAAGAAACCTGGCACAAAAAGACAAATATGCGCATCTGACTGCACTGGCAGTAAAAAGCGCTGGAATACTCCAGTTTTTTGAAGCCGACCTTCTGAAAAAAGGAAGTTTTACTGAAGCAATGGCTGGCTGCGAACTGGTAATCCACACCGCATCTCCTTTTAAAATTTCAGGAATAAAAAATGCGCAGAAAGAGCTGGTAGAGCCTGCTTTGGAAGGAACACGGAACGTATTGGATACAGTGAACGCTACAGAAAGCGTTCAACGGGTGGTGCTCACTTCGAGTTTAGCGGCCATCTTCGGTGATGCCATCGACATTCAGAAAACCGAAAATGGAATTTTTACTGAAGCATATTGGAATACGACCAGTTCAGCCGAACATCAACCGTATCCGTTTTCAAAAGTTCAGGCTGAAAAACTGGCATGGCAAATGGCTGAAAAACAAAGTCGTTGGGATTTGATTGTTATCAATCCGGGATTTATTATGGGGCCATCGTTAACCCAACGCATTGATTCTACCAGTGTTGAAATCGTGATACAAATGGCCACCGGAAAGTTTAAAACGGGTGTGCCTTCAGGAAAAATGACTTTTGTTGACGTGCGCGATGTGGCCAAAGCACACATTCTTGCAGGGTTCACGCCCAATGCTTCAGGAAGGCATATTTGTACTTCTGCGGATAAGAGTTTTCTCGCAATGGCCGATGTCATCAGGGCTGATTATCCTGAATTTCCTTTGCCGAAGGGGTTTGTACCGAAATGGTTGTTTAGTTTGATTGCGCCATTTGTTGGGTTTACGCGCAAATATGTGAAACTGAATGTGGGCTATGACCTTAAAACGGACAACAGTTACATCAAAAAAGATTTGGGTATGGAATTTTTGCCTTTTGAACAAACGATTACCGATCATTTTAAGCAATTGCTTGCCGATGGAATTATCAAAAAACCTTAATAATGGGAAAAATTGCAAATGTGATTGGCGCCAGCGGACTGGTTGGCCAACAATTGGTTGTTCAGTTGCTTGCTCATCCTGAATTTGAGAAAGTGCGTTCGTTTGTTCGCCGTCCTTCAGGAATAAGCCATTCGAAGCTGGAAGAAATTCAGATTGATTTTGACTTACCTGAAAGTTGGAAACACCAGGTTCAAGGAGATGTGTTGTTTTCAACTTTGGGAACAACTATTAAAACGGCCAAAACCAAAGAAAACCAGTACCGTGTTGATTTTACCTATCAGTATGAATTTGCCAAAGCGGCTGCCGAAAATGGGGTAGGAGCGTTCGTGCTGGTTTCGTCGATGGGTGCCGATTCAAAATCATCGGTTTTCTATTCACGAATAAAAGGTGAACTGGAAGAAGTTGTTTCCAAACTTAACTTCAGGAAATGTACTATTGTTCGGCCTTCGATTCTTGACGGAGACCGTAAAGAAAAGCGTTTGGGGGAAAAAATAGGGTTGGTAATCAGCCGGTTTCTGACCAATTATGCCTTTAAAAAGTACAAGCCAACTCCGGTTGATGTGCTGGCTGCCAAGATGATCAGCCTGTCAATTGATCAGAAATTGGGTTTTATGTTGGTTGAGGGATTGGAGATAATTAAATAATTCTCAACCAAAACCGCTTTCATTCGTTTAAAATCGAAACAATTAAATTTCAGAAAACATGTACACTGGTTTTTTACATTTACACGATGTTCTTCGTTGGTTAGTCTTGGTAAGTTTGGCTGTTACGCTTGTTAAATATCTGGCAGGTTGGTTCGGAAACCAACCATGGAAAAAGACAGACAATATTTTAGGTATAGTATTTACTTCGCTGATGGATTTGCAATTACTAACTGGTCTTGTTTTGTATTTCTTCCTGAGTCCGGTCACAAAATTGGCGATGTCTGATTTTGGTGCGGCCATGAAAAATGCGGACCTTCGGTTTTATGCAGTCGAACATTTTGCAATGATGTTGATTGCAGTTGTTCTGGTGCACATCGGTCGGGCCAAATCGAAAAAAGCAAAAACAGATCAGGGAAAATTCAAAATTACAAGCATTTTCTTTTTGATCGCATCGATTATAATGGTTGTGGCTATTCCGTGGAGCCGACTTTAGAAAGATAAATTTTTGAAGCGAATCGCCGCAACGGGAATTGAATAAATTCTTTTGCGGCGATTTTTTTTTAGATAATCTGAACCTTTCGTTTTTCGCGTGTACAGGAACTAAAAAAGTATGACCTTTCAGAAAAATAAATACATCGGATTGATACTGATTGTCGGTTTACTAACTTTGGGTTTCATTCTGATGAGCGGCGGAGGTTCTGATGATCCAAATGTTTTTAACGAAGCAATTTTCAGTTTCAGGCGGATAACTTTAGCCCCGATAATTATTGTGAGTTCGTATATTTCTTTGATTTGGTTAATCCTGAAAAAATCGTCGAATTGATATTCCGGAGAAAAAATAAGGTATACAGCGATAGTGAGTTGATGCAGCAAATCGTATCAGGCGATCAGGCTGCGTTCGGCGAATTGTACTACCGGTACAAGGATCGGATGTATTATTATTTCTACCGGATGCTCGGAAACTCACAGGAACAGGGCAATGATTTTTTGCAGGAACTTTTTTTGAAACTGATTGAAAAGCCTGAAAGCTATAACCCTGCATATCCTTTTCAAACCTGGTTTTATTCGGTAGCCAACAACATGTGTAAAAATGAATACCGGCGTCGTGGAATCAGGCAGGAATATCAGGAATATCAAGCGTTCGGGCAGAAATTAGACTACCCAAATGAATCGGCTATTGAGCCGGAACAACTGATTGAAAAGGTGTTTCAAACGCTCGATCAATTGGGCGAGGAGCACCGTTCTGCATTTTTGCTTCGGTATCGGGAAGGATTTTCAATTAAAGAAGTTGCCGAAATGCTGGAACTTCCGGAGGGAACAGTGAAATCGCGTTTGTTTTATGCAAAGAAATTGCTTTCCGAAAAATTGGAATACTTAAAGGATGAAATTGAATTTTAATACTAAACACCATGAATAAAAAGAATCAAGACCAAATGTTTTCCCAACTTCTTCAGAACGATCATGTTGGTGAACCTGACAAAGCGATCGAAGACCGGTTGATGTATTCTTTTTTGCTGAAAAACAGTGGTTCGAAGCTGAAGCAAAACTCATTTGTCAACTTCTTCGGTTGGATGTTCTCGGCTCAAAGTTTGGGCTTGAAAACCGGATTTGTATCGCTTGTCCTTTTCTTTTCAGTCATAAACAATCAAATAAATATTGATTCAGGAACAATTACCGGCAATGACAGCGTTTTCTCCAAACGAATTTTGGTTGCCGATTCAACAAGTTTTATTCAATCCATAGATTCTATTCGAACCGACAGCCTGAACTAGCTGATCGCAATGCCCCGGGAATCGGACTTTCCGAAGTCCGATTGTTTTTAGGCTTCTGTTTTTTTGACTTTGGAAAGTCAAAATCCCGGGAATCGGACTTTCCGAAGTCCGATAAACTTCTGCTTCAGTGACCTCCGTTTTATTTCAAAAATATTCCCTAATTTTAAAAGGTTTTGCAGGCTTAACTGATTTTAAAAACCTTTTACCGGGATGAGTTCATCTATCTGTATTTACCCTGAATTAATTGCACTGCTTCAGCAACAAACTGAATGCATACTGGCCACTGTTATCGGCACACAAGGCTCGACTCCTCAAAAGTCCGGCAGTTCTGTGTTGATTGGTTCCTCCGGATTAATAGCCGGGACAGTTGGTGGCGGCATAACCGAGGCAAAGGTCATTCAACAATCACAACGTCTCCTGAAAACGAAGAAATCGGGGCTGTTCTCTTATGAATTGCATGGTGAAATTTTCAAAGGAAGTGAGTCCATCTGTGGTGGAAACATGACTATTTTGCTCGATGCAACACCTGATTTACACCTTCCCGTTTTTATTCAGTTGAAGAACAGTTTAGAGCAGCGACAAAAAGGTGTATTGTTGACTTTGACCGATGCATCTGATTCGGACGATGTAAAAATCGTACGGCAATGGATTGTTGAGGAAGATCTGAATTTAGACCAAAATATACAAGATAATATTCGTCCGGTTATTTCTGAAATGTTCCGAAATGCTCACTCTGAATCCATTCTCGCCATTCCATTTGATGAAAATAAAACACTCACGAATGGTTTCAGTTTGTTGGAACGTATTCTCCCCAAACCATCGCTGATTATTGCCGGCGCCGGGCACATCGGTCATTCTTTGGCACATCTGGGAAAATTTCTCGGGTTTGATGTTGTCGTTTGGGACGACCGCCCCGAATATGCCAATCAAAGCTTGTTTCCCGATGCCGATGTTGTTTTGTCGGGGACAGTTGATGAAAGCCTGGGGCCGATCCCTGTTCAGGATGATTCCTATTTGGTTATTGTTACCCGCGGACACAAAAGCGATGCAGATGTACTCCGGAAGTTTATCACGAGCAATGCTGCTTACATCGGAATGATTGGAAGTAAAGCGAAAGTGACACAAATGAAAGCTTTGTTTCTTGAAAATGCCTGGGCAACTCCGGAACAGTGGAGCCGGATTTATGCTCCGGTAGGTTTGAATATTGGAGCAAAAACCGTGGAAGAAATTGCGATTAGCATCGCGGCACAGTTGGTGAAAGTTAAAAATCAAAAAAGCGCCAGCCATGAATGACGTTTGGGCCATTGTTTTGGCGGCAGGAATGTCAACCCGCATGGGAACGCAAAAACTACTACTGCCTTTCGACGGGAAAACAATCGTCGAAAAAGTGGTGGAAAATATCCTGAAATCTGGAATTGTCAATGTGGTGGTGGTATTGGGAGCCAATTCTGTTGAAATAACTGAAGTTCTGAAATCGTGGCCGGTGCAGACCATTTGGAACGAGAATTTTCGGGAAGGAATGCACACTTCAGTTATTTCGGGAGTGAACGCGTTACCTGAAAACGCAAAAGCGGTCATGATTTTTTTAGGCGATCAGCCGTTTATTCCCGTAAATGTTTCTGCAACAGTGGTTGAGGCGTGGAAAGATTCAGGATAAGGAATTGTGATGCCTCTTTTTAACGGCAAACGTGGACACCCACCTTTGTATGATTAGAAGTTTCGACAGGAGATTCTAGACCTCGATCCGGCAGTTGGGCTTCGGTCGGTTGCCCTGAAATTTCAGGATGAAATATTGGAAGTGGAAACTTTTTGCCCGGAAATCGTAAGGGATATTGATACGCGTGAAGATTATTTAAAAACTATAAAAACCAACAAACATGGCTGAAACTATTCAATTTGAACTGAACGGAAAGAAAGTGGAAATCCCACTTGAAAAGAACCAGACCCTGCTTTGGGCGCTGCGGATCAACTTCAACCTGACCGGCACCAAATATGGTTGCGGACTGGGTTACTGCGGAACCTGCACCGTTTTGATGGACAATGAACCGGTAAGGTCGTGTGGAATATTGATGGAAGATGTTGCCGGCAAAAAAATCACGACCATCGAAGGAATGTCGGTCAACGGAAAACTTCACCCTATCCAACAAGCATTTGTCGATCATGATGCCCTGCAGTGTGGCTATTGTACCCCCGGAATGATCATGAATGCGTATGGACTTTTACTGAAAAATCCAAATCCCACCAAAGAGCAGATTGTTGATGGGATGGAAGGAAACCTCTGCCGTTGCGGCGCGCACACACACATTATTGATGCGATTGAATCGGCCTCCAAAAAAATGAAAATTTAACCTGATAAAAGAACTGACTATGAAAGACGACAAATATTATCGGGACGAAGTGCCGGAAAATAATCCAACGTTTGAAGTTGACCGGCGTGATTTTGTGAAATTGCTTGGCGGTGGCCTTTTCATTTATTTCCAACTGGGCGAATTCCTTACCGGAGTAGCTGCTGATGCTGAACAACAGCGTTCGGTTCCGAAAGATTACAATGCTTTTATACATATTGCCGATGATGGCAAAGTGACTTGCATGATCGGCAAAATAGAAATGGGACAGGGCATTATTACCTCATTTCCGCAAATGGTGGCAGACGAACTGGATACTCCGCTTGAAAGCGTGAAAATGGTAATGGGCGATACCGAATTGTGCCCTTACGATGCCGGAACATGGGGGTCACTTTCAACCCGTTCGCTCGGGCCGGTTATGCTGGCCGCGATAGCCGAAGCCCGTTTGGTGCTTCTTGAAATGGGCGCTGAACATTTGGGCGTTGGTAAAGACGAGGTGACTGTCGAAAATGGTGTCATCTTCGTGAAAAACAAAAAAAGTAAAAAAGTAAGCTACGGACAATTGGCCAGCGGTAAGAAAATCGAAAAATACCTGGAAGTAAAGCCAAAAGCGAAAGATTTCAGCGAATATAAAATTCGTGGAAAATCATTCAATCATGCTGACGGTGAGGCCAAAGTAACTGGTCAGGCAATGTATTCGGGCGATTTCAGGATGCCCGGAATGTTGTACGCCAAGATACTGAGGCCGCCATCTCACGGAGCCACGTTGGTTTCTGCGGATACTTCGGAAGCCGAAAAGCTGGATGGGATCAGCATTGTCCGCGACAAGGATTTAATCGCCGTTTTGCATACTGATTTTGAAAAAGCCGAGGCTGCGCTTGCCAAAGTAAAGGCGGAATATAAGTTTGATGAAATGAAAGTGGACGATAAAACCGTTTTCAAACACCAGCTTGAATTCCCATCTGAAAGCCGAGTGGTAAAAAGTTCGGGCGATATTGCAACCGGCAAAAGCAATTCGGAATTTATCATTGAGAGCGAATATCACAACAGTTATGTAGCCCATGCGCCCATGGAACCACATACCGCCCTTGGTTTTATGGAAGGCGATAAAGTGGTGGTGCGGGCTTCAACACAAACACCTTTCGGAACGCAGGACGGAATTTCGCGCGAGTTGGGCATTGGCCTGGACAAGGTTCGGGTTATTGCGCCGTTTTTGGGCGGTGGTTTTGGCGGAAAAACGGCTTTCCGTCAGGCTATTGAGGCGGCACGGCTAACTAAGCTGACCGGAAAACCAATTATGGTGCAGTGGAACAGGCAAGAGGAATTTTTCTACGATAATTTCCGCCCGGCGGCTGTCATTAAAATTACTTCAGGAACCGACAAGGCTGGAAAGATTTCGTTGTGGGATTACCATGAATATTTTGCCGGTGCCCGCGGATCGGATACCATTTACGATGTGCCGGATGCTAAAACGACCAGCTATTCGGCCCGCGATGTTCATCCTTTCGGAACCGGCGCCTGGCGTGCTCCCGGAAACAATACCAATACCTATGCGCGTGAGTCGCAGATTGATAGGATGGCCGCAAAACTGGGTGTCGATCCGCTGGACTTCCGCCTGAAGAACCTGAAAGATGAGCGCATGATTGGTGTTCTGAAAGCTGTAGCCGAATTGTTTGGATATACGCCTGCCAAAGGACCAAGCGGACGTGGATACGGTATCGCCTGTGGGTTCGATGCCGGTGCTTATGTCGCTCACATGGCTGAAGTAAAAGTGGACAAAACGACCGGAAAAATTCGGGTTATCCGTGTGGCTTGCGCTCAGGATATGGGTTTTTGCATCAATCCGCAAGGTGCAGTTATTCAGTTGGAAGGTTGCATTATGATGGGTTTGGGCTACGCGCTGACCGAAGAAGTGAAATTCACAGGTGGCGACATTCATACGAACAATTTTGGGAACTACCAGCTACCGGTATTTTCGTGGGCGCCCAAAATTCAAACCAAAATTCTTGATAAAAATGAAGCACCGCAAGGTGGCGGCGAACCGGGAATAATTTGCATGGGTGGTGTACTTGCCAATGCCGTTTTCGATGCTGTTGGCGCACGGTTATACCAGTTGCCAATGACGCCGGAAAGGGTTTTGGAAGCAATTGCCAAGGTGAAATAAAACGATGCGCAGGAAAAATAATTTTCTGCGCAGGAAAATATAAACGGGTGCGCAGGAAAGCAAAATTTCCTGCTTAGGAAAATAAATTCCCTAAGCAGGAAATTGTTTTTTATGGAATTAAGCTGAATGTGGGCCGACCTAATTATAATCCAAGGGATGCGATATAAGCAGTAATTGAGCGAAATGGAATCTTACCTTTTGTATCGGCTAAATAGATAAAATGATCACATTCGGCCTCGGTAAGTATTTTTCTTTGGTAAGCTTCTGCTAAAAAGTCTAATGTTGTTAGGTATTCAATTCCAAATTCTCTGCAATAATTTAAAATGTCGCGTAAGTTGCTGCTTCCAATTACGTCGTTGTTAAATCTGCAATAGGCCATACAGGCACTTTCTCCTTTCCCAAATCTAGCCTTTAGCCTGATGTATTCTAAAAATACCTGCTTATTTGCTTTTATTTCAAGCGGTTTCACGAACCCATAATTAAATAGGTTGGCTACTGACACCTTATCAGTCCCGAAAAAAGTTTCTTCAAATACCACGTCTGGCATATATAGCTTATTGGGGAATATGGTATGTAGAATTCCAATTTGGCCTCCTCTCAAAAAATGAATGACAACATCTGCATCAAGAATGATTTTCTTACTCGGGTCGATATTCTTCATCTCTGGCGATTTCGTTAATATCAATTCCGATTGCTGCTAGCAACTCCCGGTAATGACCTTCTGAAATTTTATTTTCATCAAAAAGCTTATTGGCTAAGGTTCCGTATGGACCAATTATTAACTTTTCATCGGTGTGTATATATAAATCGGATGAATAGCCATACTGTCTGGCATTTTTAAGAATATTGACAGCGTATTTTTCAATAGTGGATTGAGTGATTAATTTCATTCTAAGCAAACGTATTAACAAAGCCATTCTGGATGAACCGTATGTATGTTCAATTTTCAGCAACGTCGAGAGATGGAGACTGTCATTGTACATTTCCGACTCAGGTATCATGTCTGTTATTCCATCTTCGGGCAAAAGTAAGTGTGAGGCAAATAAATCTGCATTTAGTTCGCTACCATTTTTTGGGAATCGACCTGCCTGACATTTATGCGGAACAAAGTCGGTATCATAAAATAAATGATACAGTTCATGACAAATCGTGAAGTTTTGGCGTCCGGCAGATTGTCTTGAGTTTACAAGAATGAACATAGAATCCCCTACTTTAATTGATAATCCGGAAAAATCATCACCCAGAGGGGAGAATACAGTCAAAATATCAAGTTTCCAGAGGAGGCTTTTTAAATCAATCGGTTCGGTATTGCTATAACCGAAACGATTTCTAAAATTGGCTGCATGTGCTTTAAGCTTGAACTCCATCACATTCAAGTTTTTTCATTTTCAAATAGTTTTTTACTATCTCTTTAAAAAACGCAATGCTTTTACGGTCCTCGCTTGACAGTTCGTTTGCACGGAATGCCAGGGCAAGATCTGGTTTAATTTCAGTAGGATTCTCTTCCAAAAATACTTCAATGTCAATGTTCGTAAATTCAGATATTTTTTCAAGATGTAACAATGATACATCTCTTTTTCCTGATTCGTACATTGAAATAAGTTCTCTCGATATTTCGCAATAATCCGCTAATTCCTGCTGGTTTATGCCCAATTTCGTGCGGAAATCTTTAATGTTTTTCCCGATTGTTGGTGTCATGGTTTTGATTTTCATTTGATTGTTGATGTTACAAAATAAAGAAATAAATTTATAAAAACGTGTATTTTGTAACATTGTTTTATAAAAAAGATAAATTCCTTCGGAGTGTGAAATACGCTAAGCGCATTCCATCTCAGGATCCTTTTTTGATCGAATTCCTAATGTTCTATCCGCTTTTATTCCAGCTTTTGGGCAAATGCCATCAGCCTTTCTTTCATTGCTTTTAGTTCATGTTCCGTTAGCGTATCTTTGGCTTGCTGAATAAGTTCGTTGTACAGGGAAAGCTGATAACCTGCTTCATCAATAATGGATTTTTTCTGGTTGGAAGGGAATGACCCGAAATAAATTAGTCCTTCTTCCAGTGAAGTTGCCAACTCTCTAAACCGATTTTCGCCCAATTGTTTTTGACCGTTTCGGGCATAAAGTTGAGCCATCAGAATACTTTGGTAATCCACCGGCCAAAGTTTTAAACTAACGGTTTGCTCCGCTTTCTTCAATACTTCAATGGCTTTTTCGGTTTGCTTTTCTTCGGTCAGACTTTTGGCTAATCGGTAAAAAGCATTGCGTATTTGCATACTGGCCAGCATCCGGCGGTGATGCCAGTCGAAATATATGGTTGGATCGGCCAGATTGTCCCAGTTGCATTTTTGCATCAGGTTTTTGTAAAGGCTTTCAGTCTCAACTTTGCCCATTTCGAGCACCGAATTGCTGTCGGTTTTCTGATCGGTTAGCCTGAAAACAAGTCCGTCAAAAATAAGATGATCTTTCAATCCGTGTTCCTCTGCATCAACGAATGCAGTGAAACAGACCGGCCGTTTCCCTTTGTTTGTGGCAATAATGTCCCAAAAAGCCAGATCGCCTTTGTTTATCGCTCGCTGTTTCAATTCCAGATGAATGGGATCTTTTCCGGCCATTTCCAGTCTCATTTTATCAACAGGGATGTAGCTGATTTGCTTCTGTCCTTCAACAGTTAACTTCGTTTTCGACGAGTCGCTGGCAACGAATTCAAGAATGTCGATAAACGACTGTTCTGTTTCAATCTTTGGCACAACGTACACATAGTCAACTTGTCCGGATTGATATTTTTCCAATGGGATGGTCATTTTCAGCGCTTCATTCTGATAAATCTTCCGCTGCAATTGCTGAATGTACCACTCTGCCTGTAAATAGGGCATTACCACTACACGAACATCCCGCCGGATTCCTTCCACTTCCTGACAATACCACAACGGATAGGTATCATTGTCGGCATGGGTAAATAAAATTGCATCTTTCTCACACGATTCAAGATAATTCCGAGCCAAATCGCGGGCTGAATATCTTTCGGAGCGGTTATGATCGTCGAAGTTTTGTGCCAGAAGCAAGATGGGCGAGGCTGCAAGGCAGAAAGCCAATGTAGAAATTAACGCCATTCGTTCTTTCAATAGTTTCTGAAGTTGGTTGAAAATGGACAAAACACCGAGGCCGATCCAAATGCAGAAAACGTAGAAAGAGCCAACATACACGTAATCGCGTTCGCGTGGAGT
>JAUYTA010000617.1 GCA_030695265.1 Bacteroidota bacterium | reverse complement strand
CATTCTGTGTTATCAAAACCTCGAAAAAATTAAACCACGCTACGATTATATTGTGGTTGACGAGGTGCAGGACATTACCAATATTCAGCTTAAATCTATATTACAGTCGCTTAAACACAAAAATCATTTTATCCTGACGGGCGACAGCAACCAAATTGTACATCCCAATTTTTTTTCGTGGAGCAAAGTGAAAAGCTATTTCTACGAAGCGGGTGATCATGAAAAGCAGATTAAAATACTTCAAACCAATTACCGGAACAGTTTAAATGTGGTTGAGTTGGGGAACAACCTGCTCAAAATCAAGATCACACGTTTTGGATCGATCGATCGCGAAAGTAACTACCTGATTGGCACTGTCAGCAAAAACAAAGGCGAAGTGTTGCTTTTTCCCGATGATGATAAAAAGAAAAACGAGCTCAACCGGCGAACCCAAAATAGTACGCACTACGCCGTGATTGTTCCAAACAACGAACAGAAAAGTGAGGCACGGCGATTTTTCAAAACACCATTGATTTTTAGTGTTCAGGAAGCCAAAGGTTTGGAGTACGAAAATGTTATTTTGATGAACTTTGTTTCGAACAACGAAGCCGAATTTCGTGAAATAATAAAAGGTGTAACTGCCAGTGATTTGCAAAAAGAGGATTTGGTTTACAACAGGGCTTCAGACAAACACGACAAAGATGCAGAAGTCTATAAATTTTATATCAACTCCTTGTATGTCGCCATTACCCGCGCGGTTAAGAATATCTACATTTTCGAAAAGCAGCCTAAACATCCCGCCTTGCAACTGTTGCAAATGCAGGAAAACAGAGATGAGGTAAAAGTTACTGAAGCCAAATCAACCCTTGACGAGTGGCTCGCCGAAGCTCAAAGACTGGAAGATCAGGGTAAATTGGAGCAGGCAGAACAAATCCGGGCCAAATATTTAGGCTACGAATATCTGAGTCCTGAACAATTGGAACAGATCAGGCAGTTGGCGCTCGATCCATCTAAAAAGGAACACGAAGTCAAGAAAGAACGCAAACAGCTCTTTCAGTATGCCGTTACCCATCAGCGGTACGATTGGGTGGAGCAGTTGGCCCAATTACAATTTCAACGCGCCATCATACTGATGAAAGAACTCAGGCACGACAAAAAAGAGTATGCTAAAAATATCAGGTTGGGCCGCAAAAAAGAAGCTTTCACATTTGTAAAAAAATATGGCATCGACTTTCGGGTTGAAGAAGATGAGGTTACCGGCCTGATGCTTGCCTTACAACATGGACAAAGTGAGTTGGTGTCCGAATATTTACAGCAGCGTGCATCGCTAATTCAAAAAGACATTTCAGGCAAAATGGCTGTCGATCATCTGCTTACCATCATTATAAAAAATGCCGCCCTAAAGAAACCAAAAGGCACGCCACTCCCTTCTGTAGTGTGCTTTTGGAGTGCAATTCAACCCAATAGTTTCACCTACGAGACTTACAACCGTCAATTTCAGGCCAGTTCGCACAGCATGGTTTATTTTCTCCTGATCTTAATGCGGTGTGCAGATGAGATACATTACAGAAAAGTACTATTCAAAAAAGGGACTCCGGATGAGAAAAGAATCTCCTGTTTTATGATGGACCACATGGTTCACTATGCTGAAATGATCCCTGATGAAATACTTCCACCTTACCGTAAGAAGCGGCAATACATCAATAGTGTACTATCATCGAATGAGATTAACCGGGAGGAGTATCCGAACTGCAAAATGGCATTCAGCAGAGTAGAGAGGGGTGTTTATGTGGTTAATCCACTGATTAATTGGCTTTAAACTAAAAATAAACCGAATTATGAATGATGCCCTTTCCTTTGGACTCTTGTGTTTTACTTCGTTTTTTACCTTGATCAATCCGTTGAGCAGTATGCCGATTTTTATGACCATGACTGCTGAATTGAGTGAAAAAGAAAGAAACAGAACAGCCAAAAAGGCTACAATTGTTGCGTTGATCACCATTATCCTCTTTGCCCTTTCAGGCCAGTTGCTCTTTAACTTTTTTGGCATTTCGGTCAACAGTTTCCGGATTGTTGGAGGTGTAATCTTATTTTTTACAGCTCGTCCCGAATCATCAAAATGCTTGGCCAAACAGGCATCAATGTGATGATGCGCCTGATGGGGCTGATTGTAATGGTGATCGCCGTAGAGTTTTTCTTTAGCGGCTTAAAACCAATCGTGTTAGATATGATTAAATGATAA
>JAUYTA010000598.1 GCA_030695265.1 Bacteroidota bacterium | reverse complement strand
CATTGAAAACAAAACATGTTCATATTGATTTTTTTAGAAATGAGAAGTACTTTGCCTGGCATTTTGTTGGCCAAACAATAGTTTCTCAATTATTTATTGAATTTTTAATTGATAAGATACAGAATGATATTGGTGAATTTTTCCTGAATATGTGATTCTCTGTTTCGTCCGCAACAAGGGAAAAGCTTTTTAGAACAATTTCGCGCGGACGATTTATTTTTTTCCTGAACACATCCGTTGGCTAAAGCCCCCGCCTGCTGCGGGCAGGGAACGGCAAAGGATAATAGCCCTGAATTATTGAATTCTCAAACAAAGCAAAACTTGGAACTTGAAACTTGGAACTTTGAACTGATTATACCCATGCTTCGTCCAGAATTTCGCCTTTGATGCTGACGATGATTTCTTTTACCGGAACTTTGCGTGTTGACTGCATGGTCGCCATCTTTACCAGTTGCGACAAACCTCCGCAACACGGAACTTCCATCATCATAACAGTTATGGTATTTACGCGTGCTTCGTCGATCAGGCGGCGAATTTTTTCCACATATATTTCTTTACCCTGATCGAGTTTTGGGCAGGCGATGACCAATGATTTTCCGGCCAAATGTTTGGAATGAAAATTACCCAAACTGAAGGCAACACAGTCGGCAGCCAACAATAAATCAGAACCCTGAAAACTTGATGCGGCAGGATTGATCAAATGCATCTGAACCGGCCATTGGCGCAAAGCAGAAGGCGCTTCGGTTGTGGATGCTGCCGGAGCAAAACGCAGGTTTTGCGGTTCAAAACTGACAGCTTGCGAACTGGGGCAACCTCCACTGGCACAACCCGATGATTCAACTTTTGTAGAATGAACTTCTGCAATAATGGCATTCACATCGAAAGGTATTTCATTGGCATGTAATTTCAGGTAACCAACAGCCTGTTTCAGAAAAGTGGTTTCGCCATGTTCTTTCAAATGTTTCATGTGGGCAACCAGTGTATTTTTACCTTTGGGTATAATTTGCTGAACAACCAATACTTCGTCATACTCGTCGGCTTCGCGTTTTTCAATGGTAATGGCGCCTTCGGGGCAATGGCCAAGGCAGGCTCCCAATCCGTCACACATCAGTTCACTAATGAGCCTGGCTTTTCCATCTATAATTTGCAATGCACCTTCATGGCAGTTCGGAACACAAAGTCCGCAACCGTTGCATTTTTCATCGTCGATATTTACAATTTCGCGTATCATGGGAATAATTTTGAATGATGAATGATGAATGATGAATAAAATTCAGGTATAATCACATCTTTTTTCCTATTTTGTATTTTTCTGAAACAAAAGTACGACCGTTCGGTTGTTTGAAATGTATCAAATGTTACAAACAGTGAAATTGTATTTTTTTTACAAATTCCGGATTCTCATTTTTATGTAGTATTTTGCAGCAACCTTGAATAAAGATGATGCAGAAGCTGAAATAGAAAATCTGTAAATATATGGAACCAAACAGCGAAATAATCCTTTACCAAACCGACGATGGCATCACTAAAATTGATGTCCGTTTGGAAAATGAAACAGTGTGGCTAACTCAAAAGCTTATGGCCGAGCTTTTTCAAACAACGCCCCAGAATATAACTATTCATCTTAAAAATATATTTGAAGAAGGCGAATTGGATGAAATTTCAACTTGTAAGGATTTTTTACAAGTTCAAAAAGAGGGAACCAGACAGGTAGAACGCACCCAGAAGTTTTATAATCTTGAAGCGATTATTTCTGTAGGATATCGCGTAAAGAGTCACGTTGCCACGAAATTTCGCATTTGGGCAACTCAGCGACTAAAAGAATACATCGTCAAAGGTTTTACGATGGACGATGAGCGGTTAAAAGCTGCCGGGCAAATCCGTTATTTCGATGAACTGGTTGAGCGTATTCGCGACATTCGCAGCTCCGAACGTATTTTCTACCAAAAAGTTAAAGATATCTTATTATATGATTCAGCCCGAAATACTTTGCCAGTCGCCCATTTTCAGGGGTATTTCTCCTGAAGGCCTTCAGGAATTGTTCCGCCAGATACATTATCAGGTTAAATCCTATCAGAAGAACGATTTGATCACATTAGCCGGTGAGATTTGCGACCGTTTGCTGATTATTCAGGAAGGCAGCGTGAAAGCCGAAATGAATGACTATTCAGGAAAAACAATTAAGATTGAAGACATGTCGGCGCCCTGGCCTTTGGCAACTGCCTTCTTATTTGGCAAAGAAAACCGCTTTCCGGTAACTGTTTCAGCAACTTCTGATGTAGAAATGGTATCGATTCCAAAACCTGAATTTGTAAAGCTCTTGCAAATGAGTTCGTTGATACTGAATAATTACCTGAATACAATTTCAACCCGAGCCCAGTTTTTATCGCAAAAGCTAAAATTCCTGTCGTTTAAAACCATCAGGCAAAAAATAGCGCATTACCTGCTCGAAAAGGCTGGCGAACGGCTTCAAACAGTTGAAGTTCCTCAATCGCAGGAGCAGCTTGCCGAAATGTTCGGAGTTACCCGACCCTCGCTTGCCCGTACTTTGGGCGAAATGGTTCAGGAAGGTTTGATTGAAACACAACGCAAAGCAATAAAAATACTGGATAAGGATCGAATGAATCAATTGTTGAAAAATTAATTAATATTGCGCCAAAATTTTTCAACGATGAGGAAGATGGTTCAGGGACGGCTTTCGGTATTTAAGTTCGAGAGTTTCAAAAAATACAAGGATATCGCCCATTTTATTACTACCAAAGAAGGATGGATTTCGGGCAACAAACCACGTTTTACAGGCGATCAGGAAACGGACTATTCCGGTTTCCGCAAAGAACTGGCTATTTCGTGCGAAGTGAAAGTCGAAAAGCTTATGTTCCCGCGGCAAACGCACTCCGATCATATTGTGGTGGTGACTTCAGGAACGGATAGGACTACTATTTCAGAATCAGACGCACTGATTACCAATGAACCCGGTTTATTTATTTGTGTGCAGACTGCCGACTGTGTACCCATTCTGCTGTTCGATCCGCAGAAAAAAGTAGTTGCAGCCATTCATGCCGGCTGGCGTGGTACGGTTTCGAAAATCGCACAGAAAACCATTCAGCAAATGACTGAAAAGTTTAGCTGCCAACCGACCGACATCCTTGCAGGAATAGGGCCATCCATTCACATGCATGCCTACGAAGTTGGGCCGGAAGTGGTTGAGGCAGTGAAAGCCAATTTCAGCAATTCACCTGCTTTGCTCAAGCCTTCGTTGAATGAAGGAAATGCTTATTTCGATTTATGGGAAGCCAATCAAACAGTGCTCTTGGAAGCTGGTATTCCGGAAGAAAATATTGAATTGATGGGACTTTGCTCCTTCGAACAAGCTGATCTGTTTTACTCGGCCCGCCGCGATGGAGCCGATACAGGCAGAATGGTAAGCGGAATCAGGTTGGTATAAAAAAACCTTTCAGGAAACGAATCCTGAAAGGTTTAAACTAACGAAATCCAAAACCAACTCACAAGACGATTCAAATTTTTTACCTGATCTCAATCGGATAAGAATATTCTTTACCGCCGGCAGCAAGAATAGCAACATAATTTCCCTCTCTCAGTTTTGAAAGGTTCAAAGCGCTGTTTACATTAAAATCATGCCCTATTTTTTTTGAATAGACCAGTTGATTTTTTTCAAAAAAGTAAAGGGTTACGTTTTCTTTGTTGAAATTCAGGTAGGAAAATTTAAGGTAGCCATCTTCGTAAGTAAAGAAGGGTTCGAGCATTGTTTTTTCTTCACCAACCGTAATCCTTTTGTGGTTAATCTCAAACGGACGTTCAGCTGTGAGGTTATCGCTGACAACTGAAAGATTGTATTTTCCCACTTCCAGATTCGAAAAATTATATACTTGCCTGTAATTAGCGCTTGGGTCGGTTGTTTCTTTGTAATAAACCAATCGGCCCATGTCATCTGTAACCGAAATTTTCAGATTGCTGTCGGTGAGGCTCGAGATTGCTACGACCGCTTTCTCAGAGGATAGAGGGATGATGTTTACTTTCAGATTCCCAACTGCAAATAAAGAGTTCGCAAATGCTACAAACGCGAACAGTAAAGTCACTTTCAAAATTGTTTTCATTGTTTTTGTTTTTAAATTGTTAATTGTTATTTATTTGTAATTAGTTGATCTGCATGGCGTCAGATCAGTTTTATGAATAATTTTAATGTTTCAATTAAGCGTAGCAAGTCCCTATCAGTAACAAACCGATAATTATTTCAATATAATTATTTCTGAAATTTTTTAGTCCTGCCTCATAAGCTCAGGCATGGACAGCTTGAAACTTTGAACTTGGAACTTATCCTACCTTCCGCGAACATCGCCGCCGCTTGATTCGTTGATGTCTTTTCGGGCAGGATTACCGGAGTATATAATATCACCGCCGCTGCTTGCGTTGGCATTAAGCTCGTCGGTTACATAAACCCTGATGTCAGATCCGCTGGAAACACTTGCAGTACATTTTCTGGTTTGAAGTTCGCTGGCATTGATATCACTCCCGCTTGATGCATTTGCCTGCATGTTTGTTGCTTTTCCTTTCAATGAAATGTCCGATCCGCTGCTCGATCCAACACTCAATTCATTTACCTCCAGTTCGAGTTTAATATCCGATCCGCTGCTGGCATCCACATCAAGCTTTTCCAATCGTAAAATACCCTGTGAATTTACATCCGA
>JAUYTA010000592.1 GCA_030695265.1 Bacteroidota bacterium | reverse complement strand
AATTGAAAATGATCGATCCCTGCGGAGAAACTTTAAACCGGCCATTAAAATGAACGCCGATATTATCGTGGTCGGATTGCATTCCGGCTCTTTTGTAGTGAGTCAGGTTGTAATGTGAAAAGCTAAGCCCAGTCTGAAGTGACAACCAATCTGTAAATTTCCGTCCAATAATTAACTGTGAGAAATAGCTTAAGCGATCAGAAAATGCAAATTCATTCACTTCTCCCACGGGAGAGGCAACACTTACATTGTCAGCAAAAGCGCTGATATTTCTTCCGTCGATGGCCATAACACCATACAAAGCAACAGCAATAGGAATGGTATTTTCACGGGTTTGTTCAAGAATAGTCCATTTGGCATTCACATCGGTTGCCATTTTTGCTTTTGTGATACCTGCACCAATCTGTAAATTTCTTTTTGCTACATAGTTTAATGCAATTCTGATGTTTGCCGGTGCATATATACCCCATAAATCGGAACGTCCGTTTTCAATGGTGCCGAATTTATGCTGAATTACAAACTCGAGTGTATTTGGATTTGGAACAACTGTTGTTTGTGCATCAATAAGGTATCCACTTTCAAATGGCGACCTTACTGGTTTATCTTTTACTTTTTCAACTGCCGTTGTATCTTCCTGTGCAAATGTAATGACGGAAATTAGTGACAGAAGAATTATGAATAGCATTTTATTTTTCATTTCTGGGAATGTTAATTGTTTGCACTAATTATTTTTAGCTCCTTCTGTTATCCATGCCAGAATTATGGCTGCTTGTGAACCAGAGATAGTAGCATAATGAGTGCCTGATTTTGGTACAGTATAAATTTTGCTACTTGCAGGACTGGCAGTATTGACATAGTTGGGTACAATTTGGGCATAAGCATTGGCTGCCGTCAAATCAGGGGATTTATCTCCAGGCTTATGACAGGCAGTGCATTTGTTGCCGGTTGAAAAAATAGGAGCTACCTGGGTTGCAAAACTAATGGGCTCACCATTATTATCCGGAGGCGGAACTACTTCCGGCAAAATGAAATCGTATTTGCAACTGTTCAAAAACAGTGAAAATAAAATCAAAATAAGGAATATTGTATGTTTTTTCATGATTCTCAATTTTTAAATTAATATAAAAAAGGCTTCAATTTTTAAAAAGAGAAGCCTTTTTTTATCTTTTCACGTTATACCTTATTTGTTAAGCGCTTCAAGGGTGTTCACCAATAAAGCTTTTACATATTTTGGATTGTGCACACCCAAACTACGGTCATATTTAATTCCAAAATAGTTGAATACTGCCTGAGCCTGAACCATTGGAACTGAACCTGCTTTTGGTGCGTAGGTATCTACACCGTCAACAGTAGTTTTGGTAATAACACCTAAAGCCAATAATTTGTCGCGAAGTTGTGTGAGTTTTGCTTGAGTATCTGTTTGAATACCACCATAATTGTAATTAGTGCTTGGTGTTCCACCATGACAATCATTACATGCTTTTAAACTTGGTATATATGAGTGCCCGCCTTGTTTAGCCGCAAATGTTCCCATGTGACAACCTACACATGATCCGCCAGCCTTGGTAAAGTGGTCGGCAGTTCCTTTTGTAGGATAAGCAACAGAACCCGGAATTTCAGCAAATCCATTTCCGAAAAGTACATTTGACTGTGCTGAGTAATGTGGGTATGTACGTACTGTCATGGTGAAATTCGCTCCAGGCGAGGCTGTACCTGGTTCTGCACTTCTTGATTGGTGACAGGTTGCACATAAGTTGCTGCTTCCTTTTAAATCCATAGTGCCATTCGCTGCAACAACCGGAACAACCGGAGCATTAATTCTCAATGCATAATCTTTACCTTCAAATGTTTTGTGAATTCCGTGGCATGTAGAACATTCCCAGGCACTTGGATTTGTTACCGGCAAATCGTTAATCCCTAATGTAATAAATTGTACAAAACCTTCATGTGAATGACATCTTGCACAACCAGCGCGGCCTCCGGCATAATCAACGGCAATTGCTCCTGAACTGTGAGCCGACGTTGCAAACTCAGCCGCTTTCTGAGCCATATTATTACCTGAGTGACATGCCAGACAAGTAACACTTCCATCTTTTCCATCCGTACCATTAAGTCCGTTAGTACCATCTGCGCCTGAAAGTCCTATTGGCCCTTCTTTTACACATGAAGGAGCTGTAAACATGATTACAGTTGCAAGAAGCAAGAGCTGAATAAAATTTTTAAGTTTCATAAAATAAGTATGTTAAGGTTACTATTGTTGATAACTCTTTGTGAAGCTCCTTTTATGGTTTTTCACGTTGCTAAAGTATAAACCTTACTTCATTATTTTAATTTTGTGTCATTGATGTTTACAAGGGAATGCGATGATTAATGACAGTGGATGGATTGATATATATCAGTATGCGGGTCAAAAAATCAGCCCTTTCTACTTATTAAGTTAAGAGCCTCTTCATCTAATATGTGGATATTTGTACCTTCAACAGAAATAATTCCGGCCAGTTTAAATTCTTTCAGAATGCGGATAAAACTTTCCATGGTCATGCTGGTCATGTCAGCCAGTTCCTGCCGCGAAAGATGTGTATCGAAAGGATTGCTCTTGAAGATTTCATTTTTCAGATAAAGTAGTAAATCGGATACTCTTCCTGGCATATACTTTTGGGTGATTCCGACCAGATTGTTCAGCATCTCCATATTTTGCCGGTTGTTAAGCTTTAAAAGCTCAAATGCAAATTGGCTGTTTCTTGAAACCAGTTCGTATATTTTGTCCGAATCAATAAAACAACATTCAACTGCGGTTACGGCCTGAATAGTGAAATGCCTGACTTCATCAATAAATAGTCCTCCACCGGTTAGTATCGAATGACTGGCAACCAGTCTTAGAATCAGTTTTTTGTCTCCGTTGCCTTCAGCTAAAATTTTTGCCAATCCGTGATTTACACATACCACATGGCTTGCCGACGTGTTTTGCTTTAATATGGTTTCACCAGCCTTAAAGTGAATACGTCTTTTCTCTTTGACCAATAGTTCCAATTCGTCTGTTGTCAGGCAGTCGAAAATACTGTCTTCTCCATCGTCAAAACAACGGGAACAACAATTTTCTTTACATTTATCGCAGACTTCCAATAATTTTCTTGATTCCATAATTCTGATATATTCGATACTCAGACCATTTTATGCGGTATTCGCATTCCTGAAAAAATTTAAAAAATAATGTTTTTTAAAGCGCCTCAAGATACCTAATCTATTTATAAATGCAAATAAATAGATATTTGGCCGCATAAAATTAGGAAACATTTTAGAAATAAAATATAAAATACTTACAGCTCCTTTTATTTTATTTCCTGAATAGTTATTCTGAAATTTCAAATAAAATCAGGTTACAGGACAGCAAAGGATACAAATCCCGTCAACAATGGTTTATTTTGTATCAATATTCAGGAACTTCAAAAAAACTATAATACAATGAACAAACAATCCATTTTTGCAGAATTTCCGGAAAAGCCGGTTTTGTTGGCTGAAGCGAAAAACAAACCAAACAATACACTGCTGGTAAACGGGCACTTCCACACTCCATTCTCATTCAGTGCATTTACCGAAATTGACCAGGTATTCAAAATGGCCGAAGCCGAAGGTGTTCAGGTGCTTGGCATCAACGATTTTTATACTACTGACGGATATGCTGAATTTGCTGATCTGGCAGCGAAATATAAAATTTTCCCGCTGTTCAACATCGAATTCATGTCGTTGCAAAAAGACCTTCAGGATGCCGGCGTTCGGGTAAATGATCCTGCAAATCCCGGCCGGACCTATTTCTCCGGAAAAGGGCTTACCAGTCCGCTGGTTTTGGCTGGCGAACAGTTGAGATTACTTGAACAGGTTCAGCACGAAAGCAATGTTCAGACTGCCGAAATGGTTGAAAAACTGAATGACTTGCTGGCCGAGGTAAATGCAGGATTCAGCTTTACTTTTGAAGGGCTGAAAGCGAAATACGCAAAAAATATGCTTCGCGAACGGCATATTGCCAAGGCTTTGCGCATCGCAATAGATGAAAAAATCAGTTCTTCGGAAGAAAAATTAAACCTGTACAAACAATTATTTTCCGGCAAAGAACTCAAATCAAAATTGACCGATTTTACCGGAATCGAGAATGAAATTCGTGGCAATCTGCTGAAAACCGGCGGACGGGCTTTTGTTCCTGAAGTTCCGAAAGCGTTTCTAAGTTTGGAACAAGTGATTGGTATCATTGTGAAAGCGGGGGGAATTCCATGTTATCCGGTGCTACTCGACGATGCCAAAGGTAATTTTACCGACTACGAAGGTAATTTCGTTAAGCTTTACGAAACCCTTGTAAATAAAGGTGTTTACAGCCTTGAACTGATTCCTGGCCGCAACACTTTCGCGGTACTGAAAGACTTTGTCACCTATTTCCGCTCTAAAAATTTCCTGATCACTTTCGGAACCGAACACAACACTCCGCAACTCGATCCCGTAAAAGTTTCGTGCAGTGGCGGAGTCGATCTGGATGAAGAACTCGAACGTATTGGATACGAAGGCGCTTGCATCATAGCAGCGCATCAGTACCTTATTGCCAAAGGCGAAGAAGGTTTTCTGGATGCAGATGGCATTGCCAAAACAAAAAAATACGATGTCTTTGCAGAATTGGGAAATGCGGTAATCGGACATTTTGCAAAATAGGTTGGTAGAGACATACGATCGTACGTCTTGACGAAAAACAAAATAAAGAGTATATGAAAATTAACCACATAGGCACATAGTTCACATAGAAAAATAATAACTATGTTTTCTATGTGCCTATGTGTTTCAAAATTACAAACAGATGAAAAAAGAAATTCAGGAATTAATAGAAGTATCGCAATTTTACGGCAGCAAAAAAGATTTTGTGATTGCCGGTGGCGGAAACACTTCCTACAAAGACGACGAACGAATATATGTAAAAGCCAGTGGCGTTAGCCTGGCCACCATCGATGAAAACGGATTTGCAGTGCTCGACCGTAAATTAATGAAAGCAATCTCTGAAAAAACATATTCGGAAAACGTGATGGAACGCGAAAACCAGATTAAACACGATTTGCTGAATGCCCGTTTTAATCCTGAAAAAGGATTGCGGCCTTCGGTGGAAGCTTCGCTGCACAACCTGATTGCATTCCGTTTTGTGGTGCACACCCACAGCACCAAAGTTAACGGGCTGATGTGCGGAAACGCTGTAGAAAAACTTACTGCTGAACTGTTTGGCAGCGAAGTCGTTTACGTTCCTTATGTCGATCCGGGATATATTCTGTTTAAAGAAGTGGAAACCCGCATCACCGCATTCAGGGAAAAAACAGGAAAAGAACCACAAATCATTTTGCTGCAAAATCACGGAATTTTCGTTGCAGCCGATACGGTTGCCGAAATTCATTCCATCTATAATACAGTAATCGCCAAACTCGATGCTTTTATTGGTGAAGTTCCTGAAGTGGAAACCCTTCCAATTGACGCTTCGATTGTGCAAATATTGCCTGCCGTGCGGATGATGCTTTCAGCAAATGGGCTGAAAACCGTGAAAGTCATCAATAATTTACTGATCCAACGTTTCATTTCTTCGGAAACGGAATACCGGAAAATTGCTTTGCCGTTTATTCCTGATGGAATTGTGTATTGCAATTCGTCGTTTATTTATGTTGAATTTACAGGCGATGCAGAAGCTTTGCTGAATGACCTTTCAGGAAAAATATAGGAATACAACCAAACGCAACCCAAAGCTCCGAAGATCATTTTCGTAAAGGGAATCGGATGTTTGCTGGCAAGTGACAATGCGCAGGGCGTTGCAACGCTCGAAGAGGTGATCATGGATACCTGCATGGTGAGCACGTATTCCGAAAAATTTGGCGGGCAAAGTCCGATGACTGCTGAACAGGTTCAGTTTATCGATACCTGGGAAGTGGAACAGTACCGAAGTGCTTTGGCAATGGGCGCAACCGGCGGTCGTGCCGATAAACGCATTGCGATAGTTACCGGTGGCGCCCAGGGTTTTGGAGCCGGAATAGTTGAAAACCTGATGGAAAATGGCGCCAACGTGGTAATTGCCGATCTCAACGAACCCAAAGGACTTGAATTTGCAGCATCGCTAAACAGCGGCAAAGGCAAAAACAAAGCTTATTTTGTAAAAGCTGACGTGTCGAATGCCGCTTCTGTTGAAAATCTTGTATTTCAAACCGTTTGCGAATTTGGTGGGTTGGATGTTTTTATCAGCAATGCAGGGATTTTACGCGCCGGTGGACTGGATGAAATGACTCCTGAAACTTTCGAATTAATGACCAAAGTAAATTATTCGGCCTATTT
>JAUYTA010000585.1 GCA_030695265.1 Bacteroidota bacterium | reverse complement strand
ATGTCGAGAATTACGATAAAACCTTGCCTGTGGCATTCGTCGATTAGTGCTTTCAGGTCGTCTTTGGTACCGTAGGCTTTATCGGGAGCGAAATAGAAATTCGGATTGTAGCCCCAGCTTATGTTGCCTTCGAATTCATTTACCGGCATGAGGTCGATGGTGTTTATCCCCAGCCGTTTCAGGTAACCGAGTTTTGCCTGAAGTGCCTTGTAGGTTTTTTCAGCAGTAAAGTCGCGGATAAGCAATTCGTAAACCGAAAGTTTACTGGCTTCAGGAATGGTATAGGTTGGAGTGCTCCATACATAAGGTGTTTGTGCGGTTTGTAGCACAGATGCCCGGTCTGATGCTTTCCCTTCAGGATAAGGCAACATGTTTGGGTAAATGGTTGATGAAATGTATTTATCGTCGTAAGGATCAGAAATCTTGTCGGTATATGGATCTGCTATTTTGATTTTGCCATCGATCAGGTATTGAAAGATGTATTCTTTTTTCGGTGTCAGGTTTTCAATTTTAAGCCAGAACCAGTCTCCGTCTTTTTTCATCTGGTAACTGTTATCGAGCGCCCAGTTGTTGAAATCGCCGGTTACAAAAATGTTGTTCTTCGCTGGTGCATAAACGATTAATGTGGCCGACTGATCGTCGGTATAATTGATACCGGCTTGTAAACCGGCAGGTCTGTTTTCAAGAGGAGTTGTTTCGTGTATAAATACAAAAACAGAGTCAAGTTTTACGGTAGTATTTTGGGTGGCCTTTACTTTCAGCCAGTAATTTCCAGCGTCGGGAATTGTAACGTTTTGTGTAATCAGTGTTCCGGTTTGAGAACCGATTTCCTGGTTGTTCAGGAATAATTTAAGGTTGGCAGAACTGGTTGTTGAGGCGGTGAACATGAATGATTCATTCTTTTCAAAAATGTTGGTTCTGCCAGGTGAAGTAATGTTGACATTTAATCCTTCGGCAAAAACATCGAGCAGAATATCGTTGGTTTGTTTGGTTCCATCGGTTGAACGAAAGACGAGAGCAATTTTTTTAACTTTTTCAGCAGACAAAACTGAGTAGAATGTTCTGATATCAGGAGCAATTGACAGCTCGTAAATGCCAGCACCTTTGTTTGTAAGTTTTGGTTGAATTGTATTATTTCCCCATGAACCTATTACATGTTGCCACTGAGTATTTCCTTCAACAATTACTCCGGTATGCGCATACAAATCAGATGTATAAAACCCAAGCCTCGTTTCTTTCGATGAATCAAAAGTGATGGTTACCGCACTGGTTTCGATGGGCAATGCCGGGTTGGAGGTAACTTGCGCAAAAATATGAAACGGAAGAATGACGGTTAAAATAATAAAGCAAATGCGAATCATGGCGATAGTCTTTTGGGTTTAATTTTTAAAATACCCTGTCAGGTATTCAAACTCCTGACAGGGTATATTTGTCTCTTTGCAGCCTAATTTGCTGCAAAGAGGTTACTTATTGAATAACTCCGTTTCCGGTCTTGAAATTCAAATTAATTGTATGAGATCCTGCAGTAACAGCAACTCTGGCCTGGTCGCCACCTGTACCACGGAATTCAATCTTTCCGCTCAGGATGATGAATTCAGATTGCCACCAATCGGTAAACCATGGGTGCCATGCATACATTCTCAGTTCATCAGCAGCCAGAGTTTTTGTAATCTTAACAACGGTGTTTGCATTGTCAACAGTGAATAACCCTGCTGCATTTCCGGTATCCCATGAACCAATGGTATTTCCCATCAAATAAACTTTCGGATCGGCAATTGCTATTTTATTTGCAGTTAAATCAACAACTACCATATAATATCCGGCAGTTCCGGGAACAGGAATATTGTCACCACCTTTGGCATAAATTCCACCGGT
>JAUYTA010000576.1 GCA_030695265.1 Bacteroidota bacterium | reverse complement strand
GTTTACCTGAGAAATGGGCTTTTAACGCAATTGACACGTATTGAGCCGGGAAAAGACATAGAAGAATCGCACATGCGAAACCGTCAGCTGATTGCCCGTTGGGTTTACCAAGCCGGGAAAGCACAAAATGTGGTCGAATTCGTCTGTTCTGGAGAAAAAACGTATGTCCGGATTAATGAATATCAGGCGTTAAGGGAATTATTTGGCCAATTACTGAAAGAAATACAACGGATTAAGTCGGAAGGTGATTTTGAGGCCGCCAAACAACTGGTCGAAAATTATGCGGTAAAAGTTGACCGGCAACTTCATGAAGAAATTCTGGCCCGTTTTAAAAAGCTGGATCTTGCTCCATATTCCGGATTTTTAAATCCTGTTTATGAACTTATAACTTACCCCTGCGGAACGCCTGCTGATGTGCTGATTGCATACGATGAGAAATATTCGGATCAAATGCTTCGGTACGGTCGGGATTATGGGTTTTTAGTCAATATTCCTTTGATCAGTCAACGAAAAAACTATTGATAAAACACATCAATGCCGGTTTCAATTGCTGCCCCGAAAGTTTATGGTGTACAGTGATAATCTATCGATAAAATTATATTGATTGCGACAAATCACGGAAGAATATATAGTTTTCGATAAAGAAAATATTTCAATTTTAGTCACCTGTATTATAGGTTGTTACTGTTATAATTTTTATATTTATACCGATAAAGCTGAACCAATATAATGTCTCTACAACCCAGTTGGGTTTCGTAAATTGGTATTCAGACCTTTTTAAAAGTGATTCCCACAAAAACAACTCATTATGAAAACTCATTCTGATTTAAACGAAATTTGTTGTCCTGAATTTGATCCACTTCCCTGGGATGATAAAATATTCAATTGGGAAAACAAGCGGTTCATAAAGGACAAAGTGTTCACAATCTTTTACATGCCAATGAACTTTGGGCAAGTGATGAAACGCCTTGACCAAAAAGTAAGCGCTGCCGGAGCAACCATGCCCGAATGTCTCTGCCTTTCAGATCACACTTCGAAATGGAATATGAATCTTTATCTGGCTGTTGATAAGGAAGTTCCGGATGCAGAAAACATTGTATTAAGCGGAAAGTTCTACAGCAAAGTTTACGAAGGTCCTTTCCGTGATACCGAAAAATGGTGTAAAGACTATGATAAGGTTGCATTAAACAAAGGTTACACCATCAACAAATGCTATTTGTGGTACACCACCTGTCCGAAATGTGCCAAAAAGTACGGGAAGAACTATGTGGTGATCGTTGGAAAGGTTGAATAATTGATGCTATTGAGCGGGTGACTCAAAGTCGCGTACTGAGCAGGTGACTCAAAGTCACCTGCTCAGTATCTCTGACAACACTTCCTTTATATGAAGTTCACTCCCGGAATAACCAGCCGAATCCATTGGGTTCAGCATTAAAGGAATTGATTTTATTACTTCGGAACTGAAGGAGAATTCTCTCACAGAAATCATTTTATTGGAGCGATTGTTCTGATTTTACTTTTTAGCTTACCTTAATTTTTACTTTCTGTTTATCGGTCGATTATTGGTTATGTTTGCTGAATCCAAATTTCTAATCAATATGAAGACTTGCCCCAATTATAAGCACGATTTAAACACTGTGACCGAACTGGATCGACCTGATATTTCCGGCCCGGTTGCACAAATTGATTGCCTGCGATGCAAGATCCCAATGTCGTATAATGGCAATGTCCGTTTTTTTTGTATGTTCGTCAAAACAACCAATTTATTTATATCCTTAATTCACCAGGTTATGAGAAAAACAATCCTCTTTTTAATTCTATTCTTTTATATGATGAGTTCATGCACACAATTTCAGCCGGCAAAAGCTCCGGTTGCCGAAAAAAAAGAACATTGGCGCGACATTCACGGCGATAAGGTTCTGGACAACTATTACTGGATGTACGATTTCTTTGGCAAAGGCCCCGACAGTGCCAATGTGGTAAATTATCTGACAGCAGAAAATACATATCTGGACGAGGTAATGAGCAGTACAAAAACCTTTCAGGAGAATTTATTTACTGAAATGAAAGCTCGAATTAAAGAGAAGGACGAGAGTGTACCGGTTTTTAAAAACGGTTATTTCTATTATACCCGTACCGAAGATGGCCAGCAATACTATAAATATTGCCGGAAAAAGGGATCGTTGGATGCTCCTGAAGAAGTTTTGCTCGATGTTGATAAGTTGGCTGAAGGTCATTCCTATTATTCAGCAACCGGATTTAGTATTAGCGAAGACAATAAACTGTTGGCGTATGGGGTTGATTTAGTGAGCAGAAGACAATATGCCATTTATATAAAAAACCTTGAAACAGGCGAATTGTTGAAAGATGTGATTGAAAATACAGAAGGCGACCCTTGCTGGGCAAACGACAATAAGACGATCTTCTATACTGCCAAAAATCCGGTTACACTTTTGTCCGAAAAAATTCAGCGTCATACCCTTGGAACTGATGCTGCAACAGATGTTCTGGTATATGAAGAAAAAGATAAAAGCAATTACATCGGTGTCGGTAAAAGTAAAAATAACAAATACATTTTCATCGTTTCCCAGGCAACCATGTCATCGGAATACCGGATGATTGATGCCGCTAAACCCAATGATTCATTCAAAGTTTTTCAGCCCCGGATGAAAGATGTATTGTACAATGTAATCACCTTATCTGACAAGTTCCTGATTCGCACCAATAAAGACGATGCAAAAAACTTTAAACTAATGGAATGTCCTTTGGAAAAAACGGAGGTTTCAGGCTGGAAAGAAGTTATTCCTGTCCGTAATGACGTATTGCTTCAAAGTGTTCAGGAATTCGAGGACTTCATCGTAATTAATGAACGCAAGGACGGTTTGGTAAAACTGCGGATCAGAAGTTTGAAAGACAATTCCGAACATTTTATTGATTTTGGAGAACCAGCTTATTCTGCCAATTTTGGCGCTAATCCGGAATACAACAGCACGACTTTGCGATATAACTACACCTCGCTTACCACGCCATCATCGACATACGATTACGACATGGTTTCAAAAGTAAAAACCCTGAAAAAACAGCAGGAAGTGCTGGGTGGCTATAATTCAGCCGATTATACTACCGAAAGATTGTATGCAACAGCAAACGATGGTACCAGAGTTCCTATTTCGCTGGTGTACAAAAATGGGTTTAAAAAGGATGGCAATGCACCTTTATTGCTTTATGGTTATGGAAGTTATGGTGCCAGCATGGACGCCAGTTTTAATAGCACCCGATTAAGTTTGCTCGACAGAGGTTTTGTATATGCAATTGCACACATACGTGGAGGTCAGGAAATGGGCCGCCAGTGGTACGAAGACGGTAAACTGATGAAAAAGATCAATACGTTTAACGACTTCATCGATTGCGGTAAATTTCTGGTTTCCGAAAAATATACATCGAACAAACATCTTTATGCGATGGGTGGAAGCGCCGGTGGATTATTAATGGGTGCAGTAATAAATATGGCTCCTGAAATGTGGAATGGCATTGTTGCGCAGGTTCCGTTTGTTGATGTGGTGAATACCATGTTGGACGAAAGTATTCCGCTTACTACCAACGAGTTTGATGAATGGGGAAATCCAAAAGATAAGGATGCTTATTTCTACATGAAAAGCTACAGCCCCTACGAAAATATTGAAAAGAAGAACTATCCGAATATGCTGGTTACAACCGGGTTACACGATAGTCAGGTGCAATATTTCGAACCGGCCAAATGGGTTGCCAAACTTCGCGAAATGAAAACCGACAAAAATTTACTGTTGCTTAAAACCAACATGGAATATGGTCATGGAGGCGCCAGCGGTCGATTTGATTACCTGAAGGATGTTGCATTGAATTTTGCATTCTTATTTAAGCTGGAAGTAATAACAAAATAACAGAAATCTAAGAATAATAAAATGGGGATTTGGTCTTGTAAACATGACCGGATCCCCATTTTTATTTTAACACTACCTCTCAAAGCACTTCCACCGTATCTAATTATTTTCCACCCGTTTCATCATCAATGCAGTAACGCCAGAAATTTACGTTTGCTGAGATTGTAAGTTAAATTTCGATAAGTGAAGCTTAAAAAAAGTCCTATGGTTCGTATTTTAATTATGCTTTAATTCTTCCTTTATACAGTTGGATTATTGGAAAAATCAAATCCCAGTTTTCTCCCCATACAAGGTTTCCAGCCTCTATTTTAAATTGTTTGAAAAGGTGAGTGTCTCTGTACTTATCATGTTGTGGGTGAGGGTGCTTTTCGAAAAAAATGCTAAAATCAACTATTTTTACAGTTTTGTCGTTAAACTTTATTTCAACTTTATAACCGTCAATATACCGCGCCGTCTCAATTCGAATTGTTTTCATTTCTACCTTATTTTTCTGGTTATTTTTTCGTTTATAATTTCACCACCGCATCCCACAGCACCTCCACCGGAT
>JAUYTA010000566.1 GCA_030695265.1 Bacteroidota bacterium | reverse complement strand
GCTCGACGGAAAATATCCGGCATCGCTGCTGCAACCTGCCAATGAAGAATCGTTTGGGATCGAATTTTTATCGTACAAAATGTCGGTAAAGACGGTAGCTGATTTTGACGAGGCACTCGATCACATTGCACAATACAGCTCAAAACATTCAGAAGCAATTGTTGCAGAGAATAAAGAGACGCTTGAAATATTCCAGAAATCAGTGGATGCCGCGGCAGTTTATTGCAATGTTTCAACTGCTTTTACCGATGGTGCGCAGTTTGGTTTGGGTGCTGAAATAGGCATTTCCACCCAGAAATTGCATGCCCGCGGACCAATGGCACTCGAAGAACTGACCAGTTACAAATGGATAGTGGAAGGTAACGGGCAAATCAGGCCAAAATAAAAGGAATACGGTTTTCGATTAGATACGACATCAAAAAATATAAAAGCACATGAGTGAATATCAATTTTACGAATTCAGGGCGATAGACAAACCTCTTTCAAAAGAAGATAAAGCACAGATCGGAAGTTGGTCAAGCAGAACAAACCCCACAAATACAGGAGCCATATTTACATATAATTATGGAAATTTTCCAAAAGATGAGATAGCCGTTGTGGAAAAGTATTTTGATGCAATGTTTTCTATCTCTAACTGGGGGACAACCCGACTGATTTTCAAATTTCCCAAAAATTTGCTGAAGCTCGATAGAATAAAACAGTACTCTACCGAGGATGGATTGAAAATTATTGAAAAGTCAGATTTCGTCATCTTAGACATTGAATATTCAGAGGAAGGAGGAGGAAATTGGATGGAAGGAGAAGGATGGCTGACATCATTAATTTCATTAAGGGATGATATTTTAAATGAAGATTATCGCTGTTTGTATTTAATTTGGATTAAAAACAGTATCGCAGCAATTGAAGGGGGATGGGGCAATATCAACTCAGACACTTATGAACCGCAGGTTCCAGAACAATTAAATGAACTGAATGGTGCTTTAAATGATTTTGTAGAGATTTTTGAAATAGACAAAGACTATATAACCGTGGCCGTCAAAAATTCAAAACTCAACAATGTTGTAAAACCAATAGAATTAGCACTTTATCTTGATAGATTATGTGAAAATGAAAAGCAGGAATTTTTAGTAAGATTATTAAATGACGAACCTTTTATAAGTATTAAATTAAAAACTCGTTTAAAGGATTTTATAGATATCAGTGATATTTCGACTATGGAAGAATCAAAAAGAACCATTGGAGAAATAATGCAAAAGGTTAATAAAATTAAACGGGAAAGAAAAAATAAGGAGAAAATAGAACGTGAGGAAAAGCAAGTCCAAAAGATGCTAAAACTTGAAGGACAAGAAATCGAGATTTGGGCAGAAGTTTACCGACTAATAGCTGAAAAAAATGCTAAGGGATATGATGGTGCAATTAAACTTCTAAAAGAATTGAAGGATTTGTCAATTTATAAAAACCGTTTTAGCGACTTTTGTAACAAGTTAGAAATGGTAAGGACTAAATATAGCCGTCTATCCGGACTAACAAGCAGAATAATGGCTGCCAAACTTATAGCTTTGAAGTAGAAAGTCATTTACAGGTATAAAAATAGGTGTATCTTTAGCCTGAAATACTAAATCAACCAATTAACAGACAAACAACAACATAGCAATTAAATCAGACAAAAAATAAAAATTTAATGAGACATTTTACATCGGTTCACGACCTGAAAAATCTGGACGAAGCATTAGAACTTGCATTAGAACTTAAGCAATCACCTTATAAATACCAGGATTTGGGCAAAAACAAAACTCTTTTGCTGGTATTCTTCAATTCGAGTTTACGTACACGTTTGAGCACACAAAAGGCGGGATTAAATCTCGGATTGAACGTTATTATTTTCGACATTAACGAAGGCGGCTGGAAACTGGAGACTGAATTGGGTGTAATTATGGATGGGGACAAACCCGAACACATTCGTGAAGCAGTTCCTGTAATTGGCCGCTATTGCGACATTATCGGAGTTCGCTCATTTGCGAAATTCGAAAACAGGGTCGACGATTACGAAGAAAAAATTATTCAGCAATTTGTTGATTATTCCGGAGTTCCGGTAGTTAGCATGGAAGCTGCAACACGTCATCCGCTTCAATCATTTGCCGATCAGCTGACCATCGAAGAATTCAAAACCAAAGAGCGTCCGAAAGTGGTTTTAAGCTGGGCTCCGCACCCAAGGGCTTTGCCTCAGGCTGTTCCGAATTCGTTTGTTGAATGGATGCGTGAAACCGATTACGAACTGGTGGTTACTCATCCTGAAGGTTATGAATTGGCGCCTGAATTTATGGGCGACCTGAAACCTGAATACGACCAGATGAAAGCTTTTGAAGGCGCGGATTTCATTTATGCAAAGAACTGGGCTTCCTATACCGACTACGGAAATATTCTTTCCAAAGACCGTTCATGGACTGTTTCTGAACGTCAGATGGCTGTAACCAATAATGCAAAATTTATGCATTGTCTGCCGGTTCGCCGCAATATGATTGTTACCGACGAAGTGATAGATGGACCGAATTCAATCGTCATTCAGGAAGCTGAAAACCGCTTGTATTCTGCTCAGGCTGTATTAAAAATGATTTTGGACGAGCTAAAATAATCATTATGGAAAGATTAACCATTGTAAAAGTTGGTGGTAAGGTAGTTGAAGACAAGGATTCACTGGAGCAATTGCTCGGACAATTCTCGCTGATTCGCGGAAAACGGATTCTGGTTCATGGTGGAGGGCTGCTGGCAACAAATTTAGCCGAAAAGCTTGGAATCGAAACCCAAATGGTGGAAGGTCGCCGCATAACCGATGCAGCTACGCTCGAAGTGGTTACAATGGTGTATGCCGGTTTGGTAAATAAAAATATTGTGGCCGGATTGCAGGCAAAAGGTTGTAACGCAATTGGCCTGACAGGTGCCGACCTGAATGTGATTCGTGCTGTTAAGCGACCGGTAAAAACCATCGATTACGGTTATGTGGGCGACATAATAGGAGTAAACACTTCTGAATTACGAATGTTGCTGAACGAGGAAGTGGTTCCGGTGATGGCTCCGATTACTCATGATGGGAAAGGACAATTGCTCAATACCAATGCGGATACCATTGCTGCCGATCTGGCAATTGAATTGTCGAATTATTATACGGTCAACCTGTTTTATTGCTTCGATAAAAAAGGAGTTTTGCTGAATCCTGACGACGAAAATTCTGTCATTTCAGAATTAAGTTACGATCGGTTTAAGGAACTTCAACGAACAGGAGCCATCAGCGAAGGAATGATTCCAAAACTGGACAATGGTTTTAGTGCCATGAAAAACGGTGTAAGTCAGGTTCTGATTACCAATCCATTTCTTATTTCAATGGCTCGCGGAACAAGGTTAAGTTTGAAAGAAGACTAACATCCGGCCAAATTACATTTTTAATTTTGACCAGAATTATACAAACCTTTCGTGGAAATATACGTTTAAATAATTGTGTTTCAAACAAAAAAAACCACACAAAGCAGGGTTGAATTTGTTGTTGGAAGGTTAATGTAAGTATTTGATTTGTCGAGCGAAATGGATTGGTTTAAGGGAAAAGTGCAAATCATTTTGCGCGGTTACGTGTTGATTAGTTTTTTTAGTGTGGATTGATTGTGTGGATTAGGAGAGCCGTTTCAAAGTAAATTTGAAACGGCTTCTTCTGTTTCCAGAAATTACGAAAAATCATATCAGACAGCAATAATTCCTTCGGGAAAAGCATCCTGATTTCTTCAGAAAATTTTAGATTTACATTAGGCTTTTGAGTAAACATTATACAAACCTTTGTCTTCAAGTTTATGAGCAGCAAGATGAAGTGATTCACACAATTGAAACCGACGATATTTATCTTCCCAACCCTGAAAACTTCCCAATTAATGAATGAATTTTTAAAAGTAAGTATCCCAAACATTACCGGCAAAGAGTATCCCAAATTTAGAAATAGCGCTCAGCGACTCTTTTGTGCTTTCTGCATTGATAGCCTTCATGGTACGAAGTTGCTTGATGAAATCGCCAATTGCAATTTTCAGCATTCCTTTTCCTTTAACAGGACTTTGATCGTCAAGTCCTTCATAAACAGTGATGAATAGGGTAGTGGTGTCGCTCCACATATCGAAACCTTTGTCGTCTTTTATTTCTTTAAATCCGAAGAAATAGAAGCTCGCTCCTTCATACGTGATTAGCTTCATTCCGTATTTCATCAGTTTTACTATCTCTTCAGCATCTTCTTTTACAAAGAGGTTGAAAACCCCGTCAATGGCAGTAATCGGATACTTCGACAAAGCAGGACAATTCACCGTTCCAATCAATTCAGCCTTGTGATTGCTATCAGAGGAGAAGGCTTCCACATCCTGCGATTGAATGGTCAGTGTGAAATCGAAGGGCATTTTGTTTTTCTTTCCTTCGGCGTAAGCTTTTTTGTAATCCGATTTTTCATTCAGGGAAATAAAACCACGCATGGTTTCAGTAAATGAAACTCCTGCTTCATTATCTTTTAGCGGTGATTTTGTTACTGAATGAAAATCATAGTTCAGTGTTTTCTGATTGGCTTCAACGATCAGTTTGCTATTTCGTTCGGCCAATGCGGAAATTGTAAGCAGCGGATTGGTGCCCAGCGGACGCGGAATGATGGCGCCATCCATTACAAATAAACCTTCGTGAAGATCGTTTCCGGAGGAATTGCTGTAAACCTGACCAACATGATTGGTTACACCGGT
>JAUYTA010000564.1 GCA_030695265.1 Bacteroidota bacterium | reverse complement strand
CGGTTGAGCACATAAAAGCCTTTTACTTTTTCTGAATTTGTCTCCTCAACAACCAAAATAACCTGATCGTCTCCAATCTTACCGTCGTAAACACCCTTTTCAGGAGAAATATTGCCGTTTACTGTTTGGGAGATCAGCAATATGGCTAACTGTAATATCAAGTAAAAACGCATAACTTAGTGATTCGTTAATTCAACTTTTAAAACGACAAAACATGAAAAAAATTACTTCAGCAATTTGCCTTCTCCTGATCATTGTATTTTCAGGAATTGCACAGGAGAAAAAGATCAATGTACTTGTATTTTCAAAAACTTCCGGCTTTCGTCACACCTCCATTTCTTCAGGACTAAAAATGATGAGCGATCTGGCACAGGAACGAAAATGGGTGCTGACTGCAACCGAAAATGCGGATTTGTTTACACCGGAATTTCTGAAAACTTTTGATGTGGTGGTATTTCTAAATCCTACGTTGGATGTGTTTAACGATCAGCAGCAAAAAGATTTTGAAGCTTTTATGAACACAGGCAAAGGATTTGTTGGCATACATGGCGCTGCCGACTGTGAATACGACTGGCCTTGGTACGGAAAATTGAACGGCGCCTACTTCAAAACCCATCCTGAAGCACAAACAGGAACTGTGATTTTCGAAAATACGGATCATCCCACAATGGCTCCTTTTAAGGGAATGAAAACTTACCGCACATTCGACGAATGGTACACTTTCAAGGAAAATCCAAGGGCAAAAGTGAAAGTTCTGGCCAGATTGGACGAAACATCGCTGGATGAAAAAACGCTGAAGGATGACAAATGGAAAATGGGCGACCATCCGCTGATCTGGTACCAGGAAATGGGCAACACACGTTCATTCTATACTGTTTTCGGGCATACCCACGAAGCATTCCAGGATCCAAAAGTAAAAGAACACATCGGTTGCGCGGTTGATTGGACGGCGAAAAGAAATTAGAGGAAAGTGGTCAGTGGACAGTCGCAGTGGTCGCAGTCGCAGTCGCAGTCGCAGTGGTCAGTGGACAGTCGCAGTGGTCAGTCGCAGTCGCAGTTTGCAGAATGTTACAGATATAAAAAGAGGCTGTTCCGGGTTGGAACAGCCTCTTTTGTGTAAAAATTATTTGTGATTAAAATCCACTCACATTTAATCTTCCTCCGGTCAAACATTTACCCGAAAGAGAAGCAGTTGGGACAGCAGAACCAAGAATCGCATCTTTTATTTGGGCGGCAGTAGCACCTGGATGAGTTGAAGCATACAAAGCAGAAGCACCTGTTACATGAGGAGTAGCCATTGATGTGCCACTGTATGAGCCATAACCCGAAACAACTTTTCCTTTCGAACTTTTGGGCAAAGTTGAATAAATTCCAGAGCCAGGGGCTCCTAAATCAACTGAAGTTGCGCCATAATTTGAAAAACTGGATAAAGCTCCGGTAGAAGTTATTGATGCAACAGCAATAATATTAGCATTCGGGTATCCGGAAGGATAACTGGTATTTGTTTCTGTATCAGCCCCATCATTTCCTGCCGCAGCAATAAAAAGGATACCGGCACTATTTGCCCGTTCAATGGCATCTTGTAAAAACTGAGAAAAGCCTCCCCCACCCCAGGAATTGTTAGTTGCAACAAGATTCAGGCTGTGGCGAGTTTTTAAATCTGTAAAATAATCAACTGCTTTAATTGCATTTGCGGTCGTTCCGCCTCTCTTCCCCAGAAATTTGGCATTCATTAATTTTACAGTCCAGCAAACTCCTGCAACTCCTTTACTATTACCTCCAACACCGCCAATGGTTCCCGCAACATGGGTTCCATGGTCGTCTGAAGTACCATCAAAAACGGTATTGTTATTTCCGTCAAAATCCCAACCGTAAACATCATCAACATAACCGTTACCATCATCGTCAATTCCATTACCAGCAATTTCTCCGGGATTAGTTCCGGCATTGGCGGTAAGGTCCTCATGGGTGTACATGTATCCTTCGTCGATAATACCAATCCAAACTGTATTCGATCCGGTATGGTCTACAGCCCAAGCTTCTCCGGCCTGACTACCATATTGGTTGGCGGGAGAAGTTGCATCTCCATACATGCCCCACAATGAACCGTTGGTATAGTAAGTATCATCGGAAGTAGCCGTGTGCTGATAAATGTAATTGGGTTCGGCATACAGTACCTCGGCCAATCCTTTGGCTTTGGAAATGGCATCAAAAGCCTGAAGAGAAGTGCTTACCAATAAAACACCCAATTTATCACCTTTATCTTTCATGGCATTGGTATGTATTTTCTCTTTTACCTTGCCATTGATTTTCAGCAATGCTGCAGTTTGGGCTTCGGCGCTCACATCGTCTTTAAATTTAACGATCAACTCGTTCGGAACCACTTCGTAATCAGTTTTCACTGATGCACTCTTCAGGTTAGACGAATCATCCTGAAGATCCTGAAGGTCATCTTTTTGAGAACATCCGGCTATTAATAAGCCTGCCAGA
>JAUYTA010000561.1 GCA_030695265.1 Bacteroidota bacterium | reverse complement strand
ATTTACGGTAACCTGAACCACAACAATACCTTCATCGTTGCCCGGATAATTCGGTTTTGGCAATGATAAGCCACTTCGTCCATCAAGGCTGAAGGATGTTCCATTACCTACCCCACCGCCCGGGCCATATTTATCTGCATTGGCTGTTCCCTGAGGACTACCCTGATTGCCTGCGCCATAGGTTACACCCTGTCCGGTGCTCTTTGAATCGGCTGTTCCTTGCCCCGAGCCGCCAAATGCGTTTTTTGCACGGTTATTAATTTCACCAGCTTTTCGCTTTTCAGCAGCAGCCTGTGCTAATTTCTGTTCTTCTTCTTTTTTCTGGCGGGCGATTTCGGCTAAACGTTGCCTTTCGCTTTCTGCCTGACGTTGTTTTTCTAGCTGTTCCTGTTTCCGTTTTTCATTCAGAATTTTTTCTGCTTCCAGGTCTTTGGCCTTTTCAACTTCTTTTTTCTTTTTGGCAGCTTCAAGGGCAACGGTCTTTTCCAGTTCCTGAGTCATCAAAGCTTCCTTTTCGACAGGAGTTGCAACTTTTTTTACAGGAGGTGGCGGAGGCGTTTTTGTTTCAGCCTGTTTTTCTTCCTGATCCTTAATGGGTGCAGTTTCACTGGGAGCTGGTTCTTCAGCGCCAAATCCGGTTTCCGAATCGCCAAAGTTCACCAGAATACCTTCTTCACCAGGCAAAGGTAGCGGAGTAAAAAAACCAAAGAACAGCAACAATGCAAGCACCACCCCATGTGTTATGAGGGTACCAATAATGCCTGTTCTATGTTCTCTTATATATTCCATTATTCTTCGGCTGCAGTAGCAAGAATCATTTTTATATTATTGCGTTTGGCAATATTCATTATACTCACCACTTGTTCAATCGGAACGCTTTTATCAGCATGAAGAGCAATATAGGTCTCTTCATTTTCCTTAATCACTTGTTGTAAATGTGGCTCAATTTCTGAAAAAGAAACCCTTTTCAAATCACCATCCTCGTTAATGTAATACTTCAGATCAGCAGTGATAGAGACGGTTGTAATTGCCTTTGCAACAGTTTGATTATTGCTTTGAGGCAGTAACAACTTGAGAGCATTTGGCGCTACCATTGTGGAAGTTATCATGAAAAATAGCAGCAACAGGAACACAATGTCAGTCATCGAAGCCATACTAAAAGTCACATTCACCTTATTCCGACGTTTTAAAGCCATGATTTCCTTTTTATTTTGCTGGTTCGTTTAACATATCCATAAAATCACTGGTGGCAGCTTCCATATTAAATACCACTTTTTCGACGTTGGCTACCAAAATATTGTAAGCAAAATAAGCAACAATACCAACAATCAAACCGGCCACAGTTGTTACCATTGCCTGATAAATCCCTGAAGACAACAAGGTGATATTAATGTTATTTCCTGCATTTGCCATGTCATAAAAGGCAGAGATCATACCGGTGACAGTACCAATGAAACCAAGCATTGGCGCTCCGCCGGCAACACTTGCCAGGGCAGGAAGTCCTTTTTCGAGCTTCGAAACTTCAAGGTTTCCCACATTCTCAATTGCAGTAGTTACATCAGCCATTGGCCGGCCAATGCGCGAAATACCCTTTTCGATCATACGCGAAGTAGGCGAATTTTCAGTACGGCACAAAGCATAAGCTGATTCAATTTTTCCGTCCATAATGTATTCACGGACACGATCCATTAAACGCGGATCCATTTTTCCTGCTTTACGAATGGCCATGTACCGGTCGAAAAAAATGAATACTGCCAGAAACGACAGCAATACAATCGGAACCATTAATGGACCGCCTTTCATGGCCATATCGAAAAATCCAGTTACGATACCCTCCGGTTGAACGGGTGTTGCCGCGGCTTGCACGCCGGTGGCTAAATTTTGACCTGCCTGTAAGATGATAAGATTCAACATATGAGTTTTGTTTAAAGTCAACAAAAAGAAAAACGGGACATACCCTACAAATAGTATGCCCCGCAAAAATACAATTTATTTATAAGAAATTTTCTATTACCGCCAAATTCGGTCATCTCGCTATAATTGAGTAGATTACCAAATTCAGTCTTGTTAAAAATTCCTGAAACCAATCTATTT
>JAUYTA010000547.1 GCA_030695265.1 Bacteroidota bacterium | reverse complement strand
CTCGATGGAAATATTGTGGATGAGCCCCGACAGCAGTTTTGAAGAGGGCACACCCATTCGCGGAGGAATTCCCGTTTGTTTTCCGTGGTTCGGGCCGCACAAAACCGATCCGGACAAACCACAGCACGGTTTTGCCCGGCTGATGTATTGGGATGTACTCGAAACTGCAACTCTCCCATCAGGAGAAACACTTGTCAGGCTTCAGCTTTGCTCTTCGGAAGAAACAAAAGCATATTGGGAGCATGATTTTTGTGCCGAGATGAAAATTGTTGTCGGCACTGTGCTGAATGTAACGCTAAACGTGACCAATACTTCGGAAGTTCCGTTCGAATACACCTGCGCTCTTCATTCGTATTTCAGTCTTTCGGCCATCGAAAACCTTTCCATTGAAGGTCTGGAAGGTGTAAGTTATTTCAATCAGCTAACCGGTGAAAAGGATGTTCAAAAGGAATTTTTTCTGCACATTCAGGAGCCACTGACCCGCCATTATTTAGGTACAGAAACTCCGGTTGTAATTGAAGACAATGTTTTCAACCGCCGGATAAAAGTTGATAAATCAGGAAGTAAAGTCACCACCGTTTGGAACCCGGGAGAAGAAACCTGCACCAAAATCGGCGATCTGCCCGATGATGCCTGGGAAACTTTTGTCTGCGTTGAAGCCACCAATGCCTTCGAATACCCTATTCAGCTGGCAGCTGGCGAATCGTTCGAAACTTCAACTATCATCGGACTGGAGAATTGACGCATTTCAACACAATCATGGGTAAGAAAAATCGGCAGTTCGAAGCGAAAGCCCCCTCTTTCGGAGGGGGTTGGGGGAGGCTGTTATGAAAAAGACCAATGCAGCCCGCTTGCTTGATGCCAAAGGAATCGGCTACGAACTGGCGGAATATGAGGTGGATGAAAATGATCTGAGCGCTACTAAGCTGGCAGTAAAAATCGGTCAAAACGTCGAACAGATTTTCAAAACACTGGTTTTGCGAGGCGATAAGACCGGTGTTTTTGTTGCTGTTATTCCCGGAAGTTCTGAAGTTGACCTGAAGAAAGCGGCAAAAATCTCAGGCAATAAGAATTGTGCCATGGTTCACCAGAAAGAATTGCTGGGACTAACCGGTTATATTCGGGGTGGCTGTTCGCCGTTGGGAATGAAAAAACCTTACCCGATTTTTATTCAGGAAAGCTGTCTTTTGTTCAATCCCATTTTTATAAGCGCCGGTCAGCGTGGCTTGCAGCTAAAAATTAATCCTGAAGATTTGATTAAAGTAGTGGGCGCGGTAGTTGGAGATTTGGCTGAATAAGCTGAACTTTTACCATTGTACCGGCGATTTTCCATTCTCAGTCAAATACTTGTTGGTGGCTGAAAACTGGTGATTCCCAAAGAACCCACGACTGGCCGACAATGGTGACGGATGTACTGATTTCAGAACCAAATGTTTGTTGGCATCGATAAACTCGCCTTTGCTGATGGCATAATTTCCCCAAAGAATGAAAACCACCTTCTCGAGTTTGTCGGCCACCAGATGAATAACCGAGTCAGTAAATTGCTCCCAACCCTTTTTCTGGTGCGAACCGGC
>JAUYTA010000314.1 GCA_030695265.1 Bacteroidota bacterium | reverse complement strand
AAGGTTACTTCAGGTGCCGATTTTGCTGAACTGGCCAAAATTTATTCCGACGATAAGCAGTCGGCTGTTGAGGGTGGTGTAATGCCCTTTTTTACGCCAACCAACATGGTTCCGGCGTTTGCCGAAGCAGCATTTTTCCTGAAAAACGACGGAGATATTTCTCCTGTGATCCGCACGCCGTATGGCTGGCACATCATCAAACGCCTCGAATTGCGGACGACACAACCACTTGAAAAATTACGGGCAGAACTTGAAACCAAAATCAAACAAAACCCGGCAATCAGTAAATACAGCGACGAATCGTTTGACCGCAAACTGAGGGCAGAATATCAACTGAAAACAAATGATGGAAATCTGAATAAGTTGATTGCCATCGCAGCTGATACCATTCAGCGAAAAGACTGGCCAAACTCAGCCAGTTCACTGAAAAACGATGTACTGTTTCAGTTCGCAAAAAAGTCAGTTACCACAGGTGATTTTATCAGGTATCTTCAGGATCAGAATTTTTCGGCTGATGTTACCAATCCTGATGTGGAATTAAAAACGTTGCTGCATAAATTCATTAATCAGCAGTTGCTCGATTTCGAAGATACACAACTCGATAAAAAACATCCTGAATTTGGTCGGATAATAAAGGAATACCACGATGGCATCCTGCTTTTCAATATTTCAAAAGACAAAATCTGGGATGTGGCTTCGACCGATAGTGTCCGCCTGCAGAAATTCTATGATACCACCGATAAAAAATATTATTACGGTGAACGTTTTAAAGGTTGGCTCATTCAGGTAAAAGACGGCGAAACCCGAACTAAAGTTGAATCTTTGTTGGATCAAAAGGAAGTTGACAAACAGGAATTAACCGATGTTTTTAACACTCCAACAGAAAATAATATTCAGCTTACAGACGTTGCTGTTGAGAAGGGTGACAATCCGGTGGTTGATTATTACATTTGGAGCGGATCAAAACCTGAAGGTTTTGATGAAACGACTACCTTTGTGCACGGAAAAACTACCTACAACGAAGAGAAAATGCTGAAAGAAGCTTGGGGATTGTATTCATCCGACTTTCAGGAACAAGTTGAAAAAGAATGGATTGATTCGTTAAAAAAGAAATATCCGGTTAAAATTAACAAGAAAGTGCTCAATAAAATTCAGGCGGTTCAATGATTAAAACAGGGTTCTTCAGCATTATTTTCGCTTTGCTTCTAACAGCATGCCACCTGTTTGTTGAAACTGGTGAGCCAATTGCGCAGGTTGGAAAACATGTATTGACCATGGAAGAACTTGCAAAGAATATACCTGATTACCTCGATGAAACCGACAGTTCGCTGTGGGCCGATGATTACATTAAGCGATGGATTCAGAGCGAACTGTTATTGCTGAAAGCGGAGGAAAATCTGAAAGCTGACATGAAAGATGTAAGCAAGGAACTCGATGAATACCGAAACTCGCTGATTGTTTACCGGTACAAAAACGAGTTGGTAAAACAAAAAATGGATACCGCTGTCAATGAGGCCGATATACTGAAATATTTCAATGAAAACCGTGAGAATTTTATTCTGAACCGGAATATTGTGAAAGCCATTTATATCAAAGTTCCGGTGGCGGTTTCGAGCCCTGAAAACCTTAAGGATCTTTGTATAAGCGATGATCCGGAGCAACTGGCCAAACTGAATGAGTATTGTATAAGTTATGCAAAAATTTATGATCGCTTTAATGATCAGTGGGTTGCAGCTGATATGGTGTTGAAAAATACACCGGTAGAAATAACCAATCAGCAGCACTTTCTGGAAAGAAACCGATTCGTTGAAAGCAGCGATATGAATTATTACTATCTTGTCTGCATTCGTGATTATCGATTTTCCGGTAAGGTTTCTCCCCTTGATTACGTATATAACGACATCAGAAATTTGATTTTAAGCAAACAGAAAATGCAGTTTCTGAAACAAATAGAAAAAGATGTTTACAAAGAAGGAGTGGATAATAAAAAAGTAAAAATATTTAAAACAAAAAATAATCGTTTATGATCAAAAAATTAATTGGTTTATTTATCCTTGC
>JAUYTA010000532.1 GCA_030695265.1 Bacteroidota bacterium | reverse complement strand
CGTCCGTTCAGGTTAATGGTGTTCTTGCGTTTCAGAAATTTATTGGCAGTTGATGTGATTAACATAGGGTATGAATTTGGACTCTAAACAAAAGTGATACACAAAAGTAAAATAAAATACGCTCAAAATACACATTAATTTAATACTTTTATGCCTCGAAAAATTACGATAATTATGGATAAAACAAGCCAGCAATACGACCATGTGATCACAATTTGCCAGGATATTTTCACGAAAAAAATGAAAGATTACGGCATTTCATGGCGCATACTACGTCCAAGTTCAATGACCGACCAAATCTATATCAAAGCTCAAAGAATCAGGAGTATTGAACAAAAAGGAACAAGCAAAATTGATGAAGGTGTCCGGTCTGAATACATCGGCATTGTGAATTATTGCATCATGGCCATCATTCAGCTTGAAAAGGGCACATCGGAAACCGATGATTTGACTGAAGATGAAACGTTGTCGCTTTACATCAGCCTTTTCAATCAGGCCAAAGAACTGATGCTGGCCAAGAACCACGATTACGACGAAGCTTGGCGGAACATGCGGATGAGCTCCTATACAGACTTAATACTGATGAAACTCAAGCGGACCAAACAAATTGAAGACAACCTGGGGCAAACAATTATTTCGGAAGGAATAGAAGCAAATTACCTCGACATGATCAATTATGCCGTTTTTGCGTTAATTAAGATAGAATTTTAAAATTTTACCCATGTTTAAGCTCATTGCACGCGTACTGCTCGGATTAACTTTTATATTTTCAGGATTTGTAAAAGGGATAGATCCCTGGGGATCAGCCTATAAATTCACCGATTATTTCAATGCATTTCAGATGCCATGGCTAACTGATCTGGCTTTCTGTCTGGGTATCTTTCTTGCTGCTGCTGAATTTTTTCTGGGAGTAGCTTTTCTGTTTAATTTTTTCATCCGTTTCACCAGCTGGCTGATGCTGGCGTTTATGGTGTTTTTTACCGGATTGACCCTGGTATTGGCGCTGACCAATCCTGTAACCGATTGCGGATGTTTTGGCGATGCGCTGGTTATTACCAACTGGCAAACTTTTTACAAGAACATTGTATTGCTGGTACTGGCAATTTTCGTTTTTTTTCAGCGTAAAAATTTCAAAAGTAAAAACGGGCCGGTCCTTTCAATAGCGCTCACAGTAATGACCATGATTTTCTATTTCTACCTCGTAAATTATTCATACAAACATCTGCCAATTATTGATTTCAGCCCATATAAAGTGGGAGTTAATATTCCTGAAGCCATGAAAATTCCTGAAGGGGCCCTGAAAGATGTTTATGAAAACAATTTCATCTATAAAAACAAAAAAACCGGTGAAGAAAAGAAATTTACCGAAGCCGACTATCCATGGCAGGATACGCTCAACTGGAAGTTTGTGAAAATGGAAGATCCGATTTTGATTCAGAAAGGATACGTCCCTCCTATCCACGATTTCAGGATTGAAACATCTGAAGGAGAAGATATCAAAGACTTTTTCCTTTACGATGAAAACTATACTTTCATTGTTATTGCCTCGAACCTCGAAAAAAGCAACCGTGAAGGTATAGGAAAAATTGCCCTGCTGGCAGTGGAAGCCAAAAGCAAAGGATACAATTTTATTGGACTGACATCCTCATCGCCCGATAGTTTCGAATCATTTAAAAACGAAACCGATGCACAATTTGACTTTTTCAATACCGATGAAATCACTCTAAAAACCATTATACGTTCAAATCCCGGGTTACTTCTCCTGAAAAATGGGACTATCCTGAGAAAATTTCATTTTAATGATATTCCAAATCTGGAAAAACTGGAAGACCAGTTGAAGTAAATCCGGCAATTTGAAAATTTGAAAGTGAAAGAATCCGGCAATAATACATTCATTGGATTGATAATAAATAACCGTTTTTAACGTTCGGTAAAATACCCGAATCCTATAGAATTATGCGCAAACTAATTTTCCTGATTGTTCTTATCATATCTCTAATTCCAACAGCTTACAGCCAGATCGGAGGGGAATATACCTACCAGTTCCTGAACCTGACCAACTCGGCCAGAATGGCGGCATTGGGAGGCAATCAGATTGCCCTGAACGACTCGACTGATCTGAATATTTCGTACAATAATCCATCACTGCTCAGACCCGACATGCAGAACATGCTGGCCTTTAATTATGTCGATTATTTTGCGGGCATCAATTACGGATATGCAGCTTATTCATTCGGCACTCCCCTACCCGGAAACTTTGCCGTGGGAATGCATTACATCAATTACGGACAATTTATAGAAGCGCTACCCAACGGAGAAAAAACCGGGGCAACTTTTAATGCTGCCGAATACGCCCTTAACCTGATCTGGTCGAACCAATACAAAAGGATTGCTTATGGTATTAACCTGAAACCAATACTTTCATCGTTCGAAAACTATCAATCCATTGGACTGGCAGCTGATCTGGGAGTAAGTCTTTTCAGTAAAAACAAGCTTACAGTTACTTCGCTGGTTGCACGAAACGTTGGATCTCAAATTACAACTTATTACGATGGCGCTGAAAGGGAAACGATACCTTTTGACCTTCAGTTTGGCATTTCGCAAAAACTACAACACGCCCCCATTCGTTTTGCAGCCACCATGCAACACCTCCAAAAATGGGATCTGGCCAAACCTGAAGAAGACAAAACAGGTACAACGGTTGTTTATGTTGAAGACAAATTCACAAAAAAATTTATGCGCCACCTGGTTTTGGGTGTCGAATTGCTTCCATCACCCAATTTCACCCTTCGTGCCGGATACAATTATCAAATCAGGCAGGAGTTGCGGCTTGATGAAAAAATGTCAACCGTTGGGTTCTCGTGGGGATTCGGATTCCGCATTTCACGCTTTCACATTAACTACGGATCAGCACGCTACCATCTGGCCGGAGCAAGCAATATTATTTCGATCGCACTTAATTTAGGGGAAGATTTTAAAAGGAATGTGGTGAGAGAAGAAGAAATTGTGGAATAAGGAAAAATCACTTCGAAAACCTGTGTTTGTTCTTATTCCACCAATTTTCATTTACTTCATCAGCAAGTTTATCTATGTCTTCTTGCTTTGCCTTACTTTGTGATGTAGCCTCCAGATACCGGGCATAGTCGATTAATCTTTGAATACCAAATATATCCACATTTGAAGATATAGTAATCACAATCTTGTTATTTTCAACTCTTTCGATTATCATATCATAAAATTTAAATACAAATATAGCCATTTTTTCGGATGCGAAAAATCCATTTTAACAAGTAGTACAAGGTCATTCTTTGCAACAAATGTATTCAAAACAGTCGTTTGTCCGATTTGATGGAAATATCGTTATCACTTCTTTATTGAATAAATTCTTGTTATCTGATAAAAATCAAAGGTTGTCACGAATATCCTATGTTTCTTTGCCTTCAACATAAAAAACCTCATCATGACCTTTCTTCCAAACGACAAAGTATTCAGCCTGAAATGGTTTAAAGATTATAGCCTGATTGTAATCGGGGCATTTATTCTGGCTGTCGGGTTTGTTTACTTCATTTCGCCTCACCGCATTGTTCCGGGCGGAGTTTACGGAATTGCCATCGTAGTTCATTACATGACCGTGGGTATGTTTTCGTTTTGGCCGGATGGAATCCCGATTGGTTTGTTTGGTTTGGTGCTGAATATTCCGCTTACTATTGCCGGAATAAAGATACTTGGACCACGTTTCGGCATCAAAACAGTGGTTGGTTTTGTGCTTTCATCTGTTTTTATGGATGCCATTACTTATATGCGCGTTGATGGTTATGCCCCACTGGTTCCCGATATTTTGCTTTCGTGCGTATTTGGCGGGGTTCTGGTCGGTTTCGGATTGGGATTAATTTTCAAATCGCGCGCAACTTCAGGAGGATCGGACATTATTGCCATGATAATTGCCAAAAAGACCCGGATGCAGCTCGGACAACTCATGATTTATGTTGATTCGACGATCGTTTTGCTCAGTCTGGTCGCATTCAAAGACTGGCAAATTCCGCTTTATTCGTGGGTGGTAATTTATATCACGGGCCGGGCCATCGACCTGGTGCTCGAAGGTAGCGACTACAACAAGGCATTGATGATCATTTCGGAAAAGCATGAGGATATCAGGCATAAATTATTGGTTGACCTTGAACGGGGCGGCACTTACCTGAAAGGAATCGGCATGTACACCGGAGAAGACAAGCACATCATTTACACCATTGTAAGCCGGCGCGAAGTTGCCATTCTCGAAGAATACATCAGCACCATTGACCCTGATGCATTCATCACAGTAATGGATACCCACGAAATACTCGGCGAAGGATTCCAATCGCTCAAGCACAAAGTAACCGACTGAGAGCTGTTTTATAGTTAAGTATTTTGTAAATTTGGTTTTTGACAATACCCGAAAATTGCGCTGGCCATGAAACAACTTTTCTGCATTTTATTCATCATCTTCACCATTACATTTTCATCGACCGCACAAAAAGTCGGGCTGGTTTTAAGCGGCGGAGGGGCAAAAGGCCTTGCGCACATTACGGTTATTAAAGCTCTTGAAGAAAACGGGATACCCATCGACTACATTGCCGGAACTTCTATGGGTGCCATTGTGGGAGGACTTTATGCAGCAGGCTATTCAACCGACGAAATGGAACAGCTTTTCAAATCGGATCAGTTTAAGTTTTGGTCAACAGGGCGAATTCAGGAAGAATACAGGTATTATTTTTTGAAACTGGAAGAAGATCCTTCATGGCTCGAACTTAATCTGCTAAAAAAAGAAGACAAACTAAAAATTTTGCCTCCAACCAATATAATTCCTGAAGAACAAATAGATTTTGCTTTTATGGAAATGTTTTCAGCCGTAACTGCAGTTAGTAAAGGTGATTTCAACAACCTTTTTGTTCCGTTTTTCTGCATTGCAACTGATGTTTACAACAATAGGGAAGTAGTTTTGAGGCAAGGTGATCTGGGCGAGGCCATCCGGGGATCGATGACTTTCCCTCTGTATTTTAAGCCCATTGAAATTGACGGCTCGCTTGTGTTCGATGGAGGAATAGTGAATAATTTTCCGGTTCATAATATGAAGGAACTTTTCAATCCTGACATCATCATCGGGCACAATGTTTCCAACCGGGCACGAAAACCTGATCCGGATGACGTGATGG
>JAUYTA010000524.1 GCA_030695265.1 Bacteroidota bacterium | reverse complement strand
ATATTTAAAATTATAATTATAAATCACTCCTTCTCCGGAAGGACTAATACAAAACACAATGACAGCTTTTAAAGGAAACAAAGAGTATTTCCCAGGTATTGATCAAATCAAATACGAGGGACCACAGTCGAAAAATCCGTTGGCATTCAAATACTACGATGCCAATCAGGTAGTTTTAGGCAAAACTATGAAGGAATATCTTCGTTTTGCAGTTGCTTACTGGCATACATTCTGCGGCGACGGCGGTGATCCATTCGGCCCCGGAACACAGATTTTCCCATGGGTTGGCGCTGCTGACCCGATGACCGCTGCCAAAGAAAAAATGGATGCAGCGTTTGAATTCATCAGCAAAATCGGCGCTCCTTTTTACTGCTTCCATGATACCGACGTAGTTGGCAACGGATCTGTTTTCGAAATCGAAAAACGTTTGGCCAACATGATTGACTTCGCAAAAGAACGCCAGGCAGCTACCGGTATTAAATTGCTTTGGGGTACTGCAAACGTATTCAGCGATCCACGTTACATGAATGGCGCTTCCACCAATCCTGATTTTAACGTATTGGCCAATGCTGCCGTTCAGGTTAAAAATGCCATGGAAGCCACCATCGCTTTGGGCGGAACAAACTACGTTTTCTGGGGAGGTCGCGAAGGTTACATGAGCCTGCACAACACCGACACCAAACGCGAACTGGATCACATGGGCAAATTCCTTGCTGCTGCCCGCGATCACGCACGTGCACTGGGATTCAAAGGAAATTTCCTGATTGAGCCAAAACCAATGGAACCAATGAAACATCAGTACGATTTCGATACGCAGACTGTTGTTGGATTCCTGAAAGCCCACGGTTTGGAAAACGATTTCAAGATGAACATTGAAGTCAATCACGCTACTTTGGCCGGTCATACTTTTGCCCACGAATTACGCGTAGCCCGCGACACTGGCATGTTCGGTTCGATTGACGCCAACAAAGGCGACTACCAAAACGGATGGGATACCGACGAATTCCCAACCAACATTTACGAAGTAACTGAAGCCATGATTGAAATCATTCAGGCAGGTGGATTCACATTGGGAGGTATTAATTTCGATGCAAAAACCCGTCGTAACTCAACCGATCTGGAAGATATTTTCATTGCCCATGTTTCGGGAATGGACGTATTTGCCCGATCGTTGGTTATCGCCGACAAATTGCTGAAAGATTCTGATTATCTGAAATTGAAAGCAAACCGATATGCTTCTTATGATGCAGGAAAAGGCGCCGAATACGAAGCAGGAAAACTAAATTTGGTTGACCTATACAATGTTGCTAAAG
>JAUYTA010000518.1 GCA_030695265.1 Bacteroidota bacterium | reverse complement strand
CACATTTAATTTCGACGGATAGTTTGGGAAAAAGAAAAAGTGAAGTGTCCAGAACATGCCAAGGTAAATGGACGAGCAAAAAAAGATGTACGCGTTATTGATATCGAGCAGTGTTTGTTTAATATTCATGATGAGGTAATTTTAAATTTTGAATTTTTCGTAATCGGTAATAGATGGCGCTTCCAGCCAATCTTCGTTTAATCCTAAATCAAATACGCTTTCAAATCCTTCAGGAGTGACTTTTTCGGGCTTGTTTTCGTAGGTCATAAACCAACATTCAAAATGATCGTCCAGAATACCGGTGGTTTCGGGCATGTACATTGTGAAAAATGGTTTGCTTTCAATTTGCAAATCCTTTAAGAATTTGGTTCGTGGATGATCGCCAATAAACAATCGTCCGGTTGCACTTTTCCCCAGTCTGATTCCGGCCTTCGATTTAAAATGAATGTACGAGGCCATCAGCATATTCCGGAAATGGCTGTAGTTGATCGCACTGAGGTTGATCGGAAAGTTGGTCTTCTTCGGTTTGTCGATTTCTATCCTGAAGGCAAACTGTCCGTCTTTTTCGTACTGCGAACTAACCTGTTTGTCGGTAATTATAAAATCGAGGTTTGCTTTGTGTTTGGGCATTCCCCATATTCCTTTTCCACCTTTAACCGATACTTCTGAACTTACCGGGAGATCCAGAATAAACTGACCGGTTTTGTATGTTTTCATCATCATGGCCGGAAGCATTGGTGGAGCAGGTTTGCGTCCACGGGTCACTGCAAGAGCAATGCTGTATTCAATGTATTTGCCAATCGAAGTAACCCGATAGTCAATCACTGTAACCATAAAAACAGCTTTTCCAAATGCCTTTACCGGATGCAACTCATTTCCGGGTAAAATTGCTTTCGCTTTTTCGTAATCGCATAAAAACCCCGCCATAATAGCCGGCGATTTTGTTGCGCCAACCGGCAGTTTGAAGGTGATCCCATCAACCATAGAATACTTGCCTTCGTATTCTTTAATTCGTTTTGATACTGACATAGCTTATAGAGGTTTTAATAACAGTTTCCTAACTCATACATTCAATTCACTAATCATTACCGGAAAAATATCTTTGTGCGCATTCTTTCCCAGAAATATATCCAGGTGGCTATAAGTATCATACACGTACAACTTATGGAAATCAGGTTTTAACCGGTTGAAATAGTCAAACGAATTCACCTGGCTTTCACTCCTGAAACATTTGTTGAGCTTTCCGGCAAAAAAAACGAAACGCGCATCGGTTGCCGGAACTCTTTCAGCATAGTGTTTTGTACCATCAACCGAAACCAACGAGCCGTTGTGTACACCTTTTCGGATGTGCCTGAAAAAATGTACCGGTACCGGTCCAAATTCATTTCTGATCCAATCTTTCGTTTCATCGCTGAGATTCTCCAACTCCCACAATGCCGGAAATCCTGCTCCATAAGTAAAACTTACAAATTTTCCGACATTGGTATCTTTTTCAAAATGCGTGGAAAGTACCAAAGCCCTGAAAAACTTTGCACGGAAATCCGGAGCCTCGTCACCCCAGCGCGGATTGAGATAATCAGTCATCAGACTGGCTATTTCGAGAACTACATCTAATTTAACACGCGACCATGAAGGCACCACCGGATGAAGTGAAACCGCATTGGTGACAATCGTTTTAACTTGTGGAACCAACCCTTCGACAGCCGAAATCATAAAACTGGTTGAGCCCTGACAATGGATAATTGCTTTGCATTGTTCGACGCCACTAACTTCACATACCTTTTTAATGGCAGCCGGATGGTCGTTTTTTGCCACCACATCCAAATCCCATTTATTTGCAGGTAACTCGGTACTGCCACGCCAGTTTTCGAGAAATACATCGTACCCGGCATCGGCAAGCATATCCAATAAATTGATTTCATTGGGCGGATTGAAAATATTGGCACGAACGCCCGCACCATGCACCAGCATTACCGGCCCGCGATGTTTCGGGCGATCGTGTTTTAACCGCCACAAATTACATTCAAAACCATCGAATGCTTTAAAAGGGATAATATCAAATTGATGGTTTGGCATATTATGGTTTGAAATGTCCTGTATCTACCCATTCATTTATTCTTCTGGCGGAACACCAAAAAGCACCAATGCCCCCATGGTTGTCCGCAGAAATGCGCCGGTATCGCCAGTCTCGTGCATAAGGTTTCTGGTAGCTTTGTAAAGGAACAAACGCGAAGCGTCGATGTGTCTTCCAAATGCGCGGCGTTCAAAATATTCGACCAACCCAACACCGGCATTTGCAGTGCATGAGCCGATTGAACCCTGGTCTTCGATAGGTGGAAACCAACTGAGCAGTGAAACCGATTTAGGAATTGTGGCTTTTGCGGTAACTGATGCACCAGTTTTTGAAAGCATTTCCTTAATCGAATCATTTTGCCCGAGTCCTTTCAGGCGGGATGATACATTTTCCTGATCAACGGTGAGATCCCTGAAATCAGGATAATCCGGCAGCCAACCCATTGTTAGTCTTCTGCGAATAAATTCATCCATAGTAACCTCCTTTGTTAAAATTAATATGTAAAAACCATTTTGTTAAAATTGTTCGATAATTATCTGGCTGACTATATTTTACTGTATTCTATACTTTGTCCGCCAGCTTTAATTTGATTTATTACCCTGGCGTAAAACTTCTGATAGGTAGCCCTTGAATTCAGCACTGCATCTTTTTGGTTAACAACGCCAATTTTATCACCGATAATCAGACATCCTTCCGTATCACTGATGGTATTGCCCCAGTGAATTAGAATGAATTCGAAATCAGGTACGTTTTGCACCCAAATCATATCGTGGTTGTATGTTTTTGAAAATCGGGGTGACCAGCGTGTTGCCAAAGGATAGGTTCCATATGGTATACAGGTTTCGCCCTTTATTTTTGTAGTGCGAAAAGCGTCTTCTATACTGAAACAGAAGTATTCACCATTTATGTAAACCCTGCTAATTTCACAATCGGGATGGTGAAGGAAACGTTCAACTTTGATGAGTGCCATAATCAGTAATTTTTACGATTGAGTTATTTTCGATATATTAATTTCAAATCCAATCAGGATAAAATTTGATTGTCACTTTTTCTTATCATCAATACTGTAAGTTTTTATCAAAAGGTAAACTTTCAAATCTCTTTTGTTAAAGGACTTGCAGTACTGATACTTGTAAATAATAATTTATGGAATTTAGTGATATGGTTATTTAATGTCAATAGCACGAACGTGTCATTTTGCAGCTATTAGCACTGCATTATTTGAACAATAACAATGAAAGGTTGTTGGAAATTTATCGTTTTGGGTCACAAAATATTGTGCGCGAATTTTTGAGAACTGTAGAATTGTAGTCCTCTTTAAACACATCAGGTGTTTTTAAATAGTGCTGAAAATTAGAATGGTATGAGGTAGAAAAAACAGGATCTAACTTCTGCGTTTGCGGTATAAATAAAAGAAATAAACGAAAATCACAGCAAGTGCGAGAATCCAGGCACCCCAGCCAATGCCCCAACCCCAGGAGTAATCGTTCATCATTTTTTAGTTTTTAGTTATTGAATTTTAGTTTTTGAGATTTTGATTTCATGATGTAAAGTTGAAACTATTCGTTCGGGGAATCGTTACATAAATCTGTTTGAAATTTACATGATTCACACATTTTAAATTGAATGACAATACCAAAATTACAGATATTGTCCAAACGTCGCCGAGTCCGTGTTTGTCAAGATTGACGGTAGTTGCATGGTGCTCAAAATGCTGGTTGTGCCACTTGTTGTAAGGAGTAAACGAGAGTATGCCGAAGGTCATTCCAACGATATTGTTTGCCCGCTTTGACTTGAAAAAAGATCCGTGGCCGCAATCGTGAAAAATAATGAATAACCTGATCAAAAAGCCGCTGGCAATAACCGCCAGTAATAGTGTTATCCAATACGAAACCTGTAAACTTTGGATCATTAAATACCACAAAGCCAAATAGGGCAGGAGCGTATTGATAATTTGCCAGATGCTTTTACGTAAATCGGGTTGATTGTATTTCATGATCACCTTTTGCCATGAAGGGTCGATTACAGGTTGATTTTTCGCTGTTGATTCCATCGCTTCAAAATAAAATTTCGGCAACGGTAGGCCTCATTTGTATTCTTTTAAAAAACAAGGGATTAATGGTGGGAATTAGTGGCTGGTTGAAGTTCAGGGCGGCCAATGTCAAATTACGGGGATGATGTCTGTGAGGTTTACGTTATTTGTTTAATATATGTTTGGCTATTGTTCCTGATATCGGCTTTTTTCAAAAATGTTCATGGCTCGTTTCAACAAATCCTTCAAATGATGCCGTAATTCAACCATTTTTAAATGTTATAGTCCTTTCCAAAGTATGTTTGCTAATTTTGTAAATACGATACTAAAATCAACTGCTTACTGACCATGAAGTTTCTCTTATTGGCTTTTTGCCTTACTTTCCCTTCTTCATTTTCGGCTGCTCAACCGTTTCGTATCAATGAAGTTATGAGTTCCAACGGAGGAGCTTTGACCGACAGTGACGGTGATACTTCCGACTGGATCGAATTCTTCAATTCAGGAACTACTTCCGTAAACCTGAAAGATTTTGGTTTGTCAGATAAAAAGACCAATCCGTTTAAATGGCTTTTCCCCGACTTTACCGTTAATCCGGGCGAATACCTGATTGTTTTTGCTTCAGGAAAAGACCGCAGGGACATGCCTGTAAACTGGAATACACTTGTATCTCAGGGCGATGATTGGAAATACCTGGTTCCGACAACAGAACCGACAGCCAATTGGCGATTGGCCGGTTTCGATGATGTTAGCTGGAAAACCGGCAAAAGTGGTTTTGGGCAGGGCGATAACGACGATGCAACGGTGGTCACGGTTCCCAGATCTATCTTTCTGCGGAAAAAAATCAATATCACAAATGCTGCGTCAGTAAGGCAATTGGTGTTGCACATGGATTACGATGATGGTTTTGTGGCTTACCTGAACGGTGTGGAAATTGCCCGTGAACAAATGTTGGGAAAAGGTTCCTTGCCACGATTCGACGAGACAGCCTCCGGTCAACACGAAGCATTGATATATCAGAATCTGGCGCCCGAAAAATTCCTGATTAGCAATCATTCAGCAATCCTGAAATCAGGAGAAAATATACTGGCAATTCAGGTACACAATGTAAATACCACTTCTTCCGATTTGTCTGCAATTCCGTTTTTATCGGTTGAAACCATCGAAAAACCGGCAAATCCGAGGGGTGTTGAACTCTTAAACCTCGGGAAAAATGAACTTCATACCAACTTTAAAATAAGTGCTAATGGTGAATCGCTTTATCTGACAAACCCTTCAGGAATTTTGGCCGATAGTGTCAGGATTGGCGCTTTACAAACGAATTATTCTTATGGCCGAACTTTAAAAGACCCAAGCGTCTGGAACGCTTTTGACACATCTACACCGGGTCAGGAAAATTCAGGAGATGGGGTTTCGGGAGAAGATCCGGGAAAACCGGTTTTCAGTTTGCCGGGCGGTATCTATTCAGGTGCGACGAAAATCGTTTTGACTGCCCCTACCACAAATGATACGATTTATTACACGACCGATGGTTCCGTCCCGACCCGATCATCATTGAAGGCTGTTCGCGAAATTGACATTCCCGGTTCCAGAGTTGTCAGGGCGCGAATTTTAAAATCGGGTATGTTGCCGGGCAAAACGGTTACCAATTCGTACATTATCTACGGAAATAAAAAAATGCCGGTCGTTTCAATATCAATGAACCCTGCCGATTTGTGGGATTACAACACCGGGATTTATGTTTTGGGTCCCAAAGCCGAGACAAAGAGTCCAAATTTTGGAGCCAACTTCTGGATGGATTGGGAAAAAGCCGCTCATTTTGAACTGATGGAAACAAACGGAAACAAGGTGATCGACGTAGATGCAGGAGTGAAAATTTACGGA
>JAUYTA010000504.1 GCA_030695265.1 Bacteroidota bacterium | reverse complement strand
GGTCCTTCCGGAGGTTGCGTTCCGGCGCAGTTGTATGATACTCCGATTGATTACGAATCATTGCTCGAAGTGGGTGCGATGATGGGTTCCGGTGGTTTGGTAGTGCTCGACGAAGACGATTGCATGGTGGACATTGCCCGCTATTTTCTGTCGTTTACCCAGAACGAATCCTGCGGAAAATGCACCTTTTGTCGTATCGGAACCAAACGAATGCTCGATATACTGACCAAAATTACCACCGGAAAAGGTACTTTGAAAGATTTGGATGAACTGGAATACCTTGCGGGCTGGACAAAAAAAGGAAGTTTGTGCGGTTTGGGAAAATCGGCTCCGAATCCGATTTTGTCCACTTTAAAATATTTCAGGGAAGAATACATTGCGCACATCAACGGCAAATGCCCATCAGGCAAATGCCAGAGCATGATTAAATATCAGATCAACGATTTGTGCATTGGCTGCACCAAATGTGCGCAAAAGTGCCCGACAGACGCCATTCTGTTCAAACCACACGAAAAGCACGAAGTTATCACCGACCTCTGCATCAAATGCGACGCCTGCCGGCTGGTTTGTCCGGTTGATGCGGTGGAAATCGTGTAGAGAGAAGCCTCCCCCAAACCCCTCCGAAAGAGGGGGCTTTAGGATACTGCTATTTAAAGGTTCATCTTTTGTATTTTACAGTCGTTGATTTTGAAAATGGGTTATTGAATTTTGGAGATTTTTATGGCTCTGAAGGAGCCAAATGTGAATAACCGCGGGTGAAACCCTTGGAAGACTAAAGAAGAAAACACAAGGCGCATCTATAAATTAAGTTTGAAACGAAAACACTGTATGCACCGCATATAAAACATTATTTTCCTCATTTTCGCAGAAAAATTTCCAATAAACAATGAACTTTCAGTCTTCCAGTTGGTTTATTTAACGAAACGAAATCAAAATCCCACGAGAATAAAGCAACTTCAAAATAGAAAACTGTGAAAGTTACCCGAACTGCCAATATTTATAAAAACATACAACAAACCATTTGCCGTAGGCTGGAAGAAGCCGACGGAAGTGGCCGGTTTACAGAAGATACATGGGAAAAGGAGATTGGCTCAGGCCTCACCTGCGTAATGCAAAACGGATCAATTATAGAAAAAGCGGGCGTTAACTTTTCGTGTGTTCGGGGAAGTTTCAACGAGAACATGGCAAAATTGCTGGGCGAAAATGCTACTGCATTTGCCGCCACCGGAATCTCGTCAATTATTCACTCCGGAAACCCATTTGTGCCAACCATCCACATGAACGTGCGGTATTTCAATCTCGACAATGGTTCGTCATGGTTTGGCGGCGGAATTGATTTAACCCCGTCGTATATCAATCCCGATGAAGCACGCTGGTTTCATCAAACGCTGAAAGAAATTTGTGACAAATACGACCTCAATTTTTATCCTGAATGGAAAAACTGGGCCGATGATTATTTTTACTTGTCTCATCGCCACGAAACCCGCGGTATTGGAGGGATTTTCTTCGATCGGATTCAACCTGCCAACGATTTGGAATTTGAAAGAATGTTGAACCTGACTTCCGATCTGGCAAATATTTATCCGCAGATATACAGCAGGCTGATGAAAGAAAATGGAAATAAACCATTTACCGAAGCTCAGAAAAGGTGGCAGAAAATTCGCCGTGGCCGTTACGTGGAATTCAACCTGATACACGATCGTGGTACAAAATTCGGGCTCGAATCAGACGGAAACATTGAATCAATTCTGGTTAGTTTGCCTGCCGAAGTGGAATGGGTCTATCAGTATCAGCCGGAAGTTGGCAGCCCTGAATCTCAAACACAGGAACTGCTAAAAAAGGGAATTGATTGGGTTTAGAAGAAGTTTTGAATACCTTTGCTTTCATTAATTGATCCTAAAACGATCGTTTTACTGACTACAAATACATGGATATTCCTATTCGAATCCTGATTACATTTTTACAACTGATGCACATGGTTCAACAGAATACGTGAACCCACGTTGGAGCGAAATATCTAAATTGAGTTTTGGGGAAGCTTTGAAAGATGGCTGGTTGAAAGTTGTTCATCCTGAAGACAGGGAAAAACTGGCTTTTAACTGGCAGCAATCTACACTCGGTAATAGCGACTCAAAAGCTGAGTACCGTTTTGTACACCCTGACGGAACTGAGGCATGGGTGATTGGAAATGCTGTTAAGCAGGAAGACAAAAATGGTAATATCATTGGTTATATTGGCACTATCACCGATATCACCGAGCGTAAAAAAATGGAAGCTGAACTGATTATTGCAAAGGAGAATGCAGAGGAAAACGAAA
>JAUYTA010000502.1 GCA_030695265.1 Bacteroidota bacterium | reverse complement strand
CGCCATATTATTTTTCACGATGATTACCGGAACCAACTCGAGCGGATGTTCGAGCGAATTAATAATTGTTCCTGCCGCTTCAGGTTCTAGAAATGACTTCACGAACAAAGGTATATTCTTGTTTTGCAGCGGCTTGATCGTCTTCGGGTGAATTACCTTTGCACCTGAATACGATAATTCAATGGCTTCCTTGTACGACAATTCATCGAGTTTCTGCGTGTTGGTGAAAAAATCAGGATCGGCATTCAGGATTCCCGGAACATTTTTCCAGATGCTTACATTTTCGGCATCGAGTAAGTTGGCCAGAATTGCAGCGGTGTAGTCAGAACCTTCGCGTCCGAGTGTGGTGGTTTGGTTGGTAGATGTTCCGCCAAGGAAACCCTGGGTGATGTATAAATCATCAAATTCAAAGGTGAAAATCCGTTTTGCCAAACTGGCCGAAAGCTCCCAGTCAACATTGGCTTCCCGGTACAAATCATCAGTTTTCAGGCAATTACGAACATCGATCCAATGATTTTTCAGTCCAATTTTATTGAAATACAAGCTGATAATCAGTGTAGAAAACAATTCGCCAAAAGATACAATCTGGTCGTATTCGTAATCAAAATTCAGTGAGCGTTCACCGGTTATCCGGTTATTTAACTGTTCGAAAAGTTTTTCAAGCTCCGGAAGTTCAGTCGGTGCGCCCCAAAGTTCGGTAACAATTCCCTGATGGTAGGCTTTCACATCCTGAAAAGCTGTCCACATTTCCGAATCCTGATTGAAATATTTCCGGGCAACGACTTCCAGCGCGTTGGTGGTTTTTCCCATTGCTGAAATGACCAAAACTTTGTCGCCGGGATACATTTTTAGAATGTTAACCGAATTGCGGACTGCATCGGCAGAACTAACGGAGGCGCCTCCAAATTTGAAAACCTTCATGTTTGTTTCTGATTATTTGTGATGAACAAAAATAGAAATAACAGCGGGATTCCAAGCCATACCTGAAAATCCGGATTTTGATCAGTTCCGCGCCTTTCGGAAATTGGAAATAAGCACTTATCTTTGCGGCATGTCAAGATTCGAAGAATTAAAGATAAGTAAGTCGGTTTTAAAAGCGATTGAAGAACTGGGTTTTACAGAGCCAACACCTATTCAGGAGAA
>JAUYTA010000501.1 GCA_030695265.1 Bacteroidota bacterium | reverse complement strand
TTCTCCTGATCGTACAATGCAAAAGCAAAAATTCCATTCAGGTCTTCCAGAAAATCAATGCCTTTTTCGCGGTACAAAGCCAAAATAACTTCACAATCTGATTGGGTCATAAAATCGTAGGAATCGCCCATCCGGTTTCTGATTTCCTGATGGTTATAAATCTCGCCATTTACAGCCAATACCAGTTTTCCATCCCTACTTTTCAAAGGTTGACCACCTGATTCAGGATCGACAATCGATAATCGTTCATGAGACAGAATAGCTTTATCGCACGAAAAAACTCCCGACCAATCTGGTCCGCGGTGACGAATCTTCTTCGACATCTTCAATACCTGAGGACGTAAATCCTGAGATTTCACCTTCAAGTCAAATACACCTACAAATCCACACATATTTTAAGTTTTAAATGTTTTTTTTTTCAATATAGTGCCCAAAAATAGTCTTTTTGATCTATTTTTAAAACTTTTACTATCTTTTTTCTTGTTATATTGACATTATATAACATTTTTGACAATTAAAGCAAAGAAATAGAATTGAGATAATACTACTTTTCAGCCACTACCCCACTCATTTCAGAACTACTTTTATAATTTAATGGTATTTACTGAAAACACCCCCGTGATAAAACCACCAAGACCAGAAAATAGTATGTATTTTTTATCACATTGCTATTTTTGAAATTTCAGTTAAAAAACTCATAAAAACACAAAAGACAGCCAAAAATGACTGTCTTTTTAATATTAGTGTAAAATTATTCCTAAACATTAAACCTGAAGTGCATGATATCACCATCCTGCACAACATATTCCTTGCCTTCAACGGCCATTTTCCCGGCTTCTTTACAAGCCTGCTCCGATTTAAGGGTTATGAAATCGTTGTATTTGATTACTTCAGCTCTGATAAACCCTTTTTCAAAATCAGTATGAATTACCCCGGCTGCCTGTGGGGCTTTAAATCCACGTTTGTAGGTCCAGGCGCGAACCTCTTTTACACCAGCCGTGAAATAAGTTTCGAGCTGAAGCAATTTGTACGCGGTCTTAATCAGTTTATGCACACCGGATTCCTGTAACCCAAGATCTTCAAGGAACATCTGACGTTCTTCAAAGCTCTCCAGTTCTGCGATATCTGCTTCTGTTGCAGCTGCAATCATCAGCATTTCCGCATTTTCGTCCTTAATGGCTTCTTTTACTGCTTCCACATAAGCGTTTCCGGTTACAACCGAAGCCTCATCGATATTACAAACATACAGAATAGGTTTATTTGTAAGCAATTGGAGATCTTTTGCAATCCTTGTATCCGCTTCATCCATCTCAACGGTACGTGCCGATTTCCCCTGAACAAGCGCATCTTTGTAGATGTTCAAAACTTTAAACAGCCGCTTTGCTTCCGGGTCGTTCCCTGTTTTAGCCTGCCGTTCAACTTTCGAAAGCCTACTTTCAACAGTTTCAAGATCCTTTAACTGAAGTTCAATATCAATGGTTTCTTTGTCGCGAACGGGATTGATGGTATGATCGACATGGGTAATATTATCATTGTCAAAACACCTTAATACATGAATGATGGCATCGGTTTCCCTGATATTTGCAAGAAACTTATTTCCAAGTCCTTCGCCCTTGCTTGCCCCTTTTACCAAACCTGCAATGTCAACAATCTCTACAGTTGTTGGAACCACTCTTTCAGGATGAACCAATTCTTCAAGCTTGATCAAACGATCGTCGGGCACGGTAATTACGCCCAAATTGGGTTCAATGGTGCAAAACGGGAAGTTGGCAGACTGCGCCTTTGCATTCGATAAACAATTAAAAAGTGTCGATTTTCCGACATTGGGCATTCCTACTATCCCACACTGTAAAGCCATGAATTCTTATTTTTAAATTTCGGTGCAAAGATAATCTAATCAGCAAATTTCGTAGCATTAATAATTTGATACGTGTTTTTTTATAACTCATTTATCAGCAATGTTAAAATAACCACCAATAAAATCAGGACAAGGTGAGATAATATATTCATGTTTAGTACTTTTGCACGAAAATGTAATTCATCATGATATTAAATTCAGTTTCTGTCGATTGTGTTATTTTCGGATTTGACAATTCGGGTTTACGTGTTTTACTCAATCAAATTGATAAAGATGCGCTCAAACTTTCACTTCCGGAGCAAGTGACCACCGATCAGATTAAAGAGCTATACGAACAGCATCCGGTATTAACCAGCGACCATTACTGGAGTCTTTTTGGCAGCCACGTACCGGAAAATCAAGATCTTGATGAATTTGCCAAAGCGCTTCTTTTTCAGGCAACAGGTGTAAACAATGTTTTTCTGCAACAAATTCACACTTTCGGCTCACTCGAACGAGTGCCTTATACGAGGGTAATTACCATTGGATATTATGCGCTGATAAATCCGGATTATTACCATTTGAAACAATCGGGTCTGGCAAAATCGTTGCAATGGTTTAACCTGAACGAGTTGCCACCACTGTGTTTCGATCATGACAAAATCATTGAACAGGCGCTCATCAAATTAAGACAGGAAGTGATGTACCATCCGGTTGGCTTTCATCTTCTTCCTGAAAATTTTACACTTACCGAAATACAATCTTTATACGAAGTGATCCTGAATAAAAAAATGGATACCCGAAACTTCAGGAAAAAACTGGCAAAAATGAAATTACTGGTCGATTCAGGAAAAAAACAGCAAAATGTCGCCCACCGCGCCGCCAAATTATACCAGTTCGACATTCAGGTTTATGAAAAACTGAAGTTGGAAGGACTGAATTTCAGGATTGAATAAGGAAAGTGGTCTCAGTGTTTGCATTTCGGAACACCAAGACTGAACATCTGATCTTCAAATTGTCATATTAAACCATTCACTCATTTTCATGTCTGACAAACAAACATTGAATCAAGTATGACAGATGACCATCAAATATTAGAGAGTCTGAAAGATCCTTCAACAAGGGAACTTGCTTTCAGGCATCTCGTTTCCAAATACAAGGAGCGGTTATACTGGCATATACGAAAAATGGTATTGAACCACGACGATGCCGATGATGTTTTGCAAAACACACTGATAAAAGTTTGGAATGGAATCGACACGTTCAGGGCAGAATCGAGCATATTCACATGGCTATACCGAATTGCAACCAACGAATCAATTACTTTTTTGAATCAGCGTAAACGCAGAATAATGCCGGGATTAAACGATGTCAACGAATATTTGCTTGAAAATCTGGAAAGTGACACCTATTTCGATGGCGATGAATGGCAGTTACTTTTGCAAAAAGCGATTGCAACTTTACCTGACAAACAACGGCTGGTTTTTAACATGAAATATTTTGAGGAAATAAAATACGAAGATATGTCGGCGATTCTTGAAACATCTGTTGGGGCACTGAAAGCCTCCTACCATCATGCGGTAAAGAAAGTAGAAGAATACGTAAAGACACACGAGCCCGGCATTGGTTCTTAAATATTGAAAATTGAACCAATGGTGTCCGCTACTAATAAGATATTCAGGCATAAAAAACAATACGGATTAAACTATTTCGAATTAATGATGTCAAAGCCATATAAATAGAAATCATGTACGAAGAAGAAAACATAGAACCAAAATTTCTGAAACGGCAAAAAAAGAACCCGTTTCGGACTCCCGATCACTATTTCGATTCGATCGAAGACAGGGTGATGGGTGCAATTGAATATGAGGCGAAAAATAAGACGACTTCAAAATCAGGCAAAATAATCCAATTACTAAAGCCAGTTTTAGGGCTTGCCGCTAGCTTTGCAATTGTTTATTTGCTCGCTTATTACCCGATCAAATACTTTTCGCCAAGCAGCCTTGTCAAATCCGAGATAACTGACTCAAGCTCTTTTGACAATATGGATGCTTACGCCCTCAATTTTTCATTATTTGACGAAAACTCTTTGTTCAATACAATATTGGGAGATGAAACGAGCGCCCTTTCTGAAATAAAGTCGGACGAATTACTGGCCTATCTTTCTACTGACATGAACGATCTTGAAATTTATTCTGAAATACAAAATTAAAAAGCCATGAAAAAGTTATATACAGTTATTATTCTCACGATCTTCTGCCTTACTGGACTTAATGCCCAGGAAAGAAGAGGCGGAAATCCGGAAATGTTCGAAAAAATAAAAGCCGAAAAAATATCCTTTTTCACCAGCAAACTCGATTTAAAACCAACTGAGGCACAGGCATTCTGGCCTGTTTACAACGAATTGGAAAAGAAAAGATTTGACATTAAACGGCAGATTCACGAATTTGAACGGATGTCGGATGAAGATTTTGCAAAATTGTCAGATTCAGAAATCGAAAAACTTACCAACAATTACATTGGTTCTTTCGAAAAAGAAGCCTTGTTATTAAAAGATTATAACAAGCAGTTTCTAAAAATACTGCCAAAGAAAAAAGTACTGATGATGTACCGAACCGAAAATGAATTCAGGTCGCATCTGATCAGGGAATATAAAAGAGGTCAAAAGAGAGAATAATAAAAAAAAGCCGGAAGTTCCGGCTTTTTTTATGCTATAACCTATATTTTCCCTTTTCCAGAAACTCAATGGTTTTATTGATCCCGACATACATCAGTGTGTCTTC
>JAUYTA010000499.1 GCA_030695265.1 Bacteroidota bacterium | reverse complement strand
CGCCTGATTGACGACATGGTTGCCGCCTGTATGAAATGGGAAGGTGGATTTGTTTGGGCCTGTAAAAATTACGATGGCGATGTTCAATCGGACACAGTTGCACAAGGTTTTGGTTCCCTTGGGCTGATGACCTCTACATTGGTTACTCCGGATGGAAAAACCATGGAAGCCGAAGCCGCCCACGGAACAGTTACCCGCCATTTCCGACAGCACCAGCAGGGAAAACCAACATCCACAAATCCAATCGCATCCATTTATGCATGGACACGCGGGCTGGAATTCCGGGGCAAACTGGACGGAAACCAGGAGCTCATCAATTTTACAGAAGCGATAGAAAAAACATGCGTCGAAACGGTGGAAAGCGGAAAAATGACCAAAGATTTGGCCATGCTTATTTACGGCAATGACATAAGAACCGATCAATATCTGACAACCGAAGGATTTCTGGATGCGATTGACTCGAACTTACAGACGAAGTTGAAGTAGGAAAGTGTTCAGTCGCAGTGAGCAGTTGTACACGGTCATTGATTATCATTTGTTACACGTCATTGATTGTCATTGATTGTCATTGATTATTACTTGCAGAATGGAGTTACAACTAATGACAATCAATGACTTAATGACAACAAATAACAATCAGTATTCACATCAGGAGAAGTAAAGACATAAAATATGAGCAATACTATTCAATTCATAAACGGTCAGTTAATCGTTCCCGACCAGCCGGTAATTCCTTTTATTGAGGGCGACGGAATTGGGAAAGAGATTACGGAAGCAAGTCAGCGAGTGATTGATGCAGCCGTAACTGCGGCATATGGAGATGCTAAAAAGCTGATTTGGAAAGAAGTTCTGGCAGGTCAAAAAGCATTTGAACTTACCGGCAGTTACATGCCCGACGAAACATTGGAAGCATTTCAGCAGTATCTGGTTGGCATAAAGGGACCGTTAGAAACTCCTGTTGGCGAAGGAATCCGTTCGTTAAATGTTGCATTGCATCAAACGCTCGATTTGTATGCCTGTATGCGTCCGATCCGCTGGTTCAAGGGAGTTCCCTCTCCTATCCGTTATCCTGAACTGGTTGACATGCATATCTTCAGGGAAAATACCGAGGATATTTATGCTGGAATTGAATTTATGACAGGCACTGACGAAGGCAACAAGTTCCGCGACTTTCTGATCAATGAAATGGGAGTTGACAAAATCAGGTTTCCGGAGAGTAGTTCGTTCGGCGTTAAACCAGTTTCAAAAGAAGGATCCGAACGACTGATAAAAGCTGCCATTCAATATGCGGTCAAGAGAGGTTTGCCATCGGTTACCATTGTTCACAAGGGCAATATCATGAAATTTACCGAAGGCGCTTTTAAAAACTGGGGATACGATTTGGCTGAAACAGAATTTGCCGAACAGACTTTTACCTGGCGACAATACAAGGAAATTGAAAAGAAAGAAGGAAAAAAATCGGCAAAAACTGCCCTCGAAACTGCAAAGAATTCAGGAAAAGTGATTATTAAAGATGTGATTACAGATGCCTTCCTTCAGGAAAGTTTGCTTCACCCTTTTGATCATTCGGTAATTGCTACATTGAACCTGAACGGCGATTATATTTCGGATCAGCTGGCAGCCATGGTGGGTGGAATCGGAATTTCGCCAGGGGCAAACATCAACTACATCAGCGGTTATGCTATTTTTGAAGCGACCCACGGAACAGCTCCCAACATTGCCGGAACCGGAAAAGCAAATCCGGGATCGCTCATTCTTTCAGGAGCAATGTTACTCGAGTATTTGGGCTGGTACAAAGCGGCCGAACACGTTTATGATGCTATGGAACATACTTTTGCGAAAAGAAAAGTCACTTCTGATTTGTTTAGTATGATGGAAGGTGCAACTTTACTTTCAACTTCTGATTTTGCAGACGAGATAATCCGAAATATTCATTAATTTAGAAAACTTATTCTGAATAACACTAAAAACCACAGATATGGAATATATTAAAAACAGGTTCTATGAAAAGGCTACCAAAGATTTAGCCGAGTTTCAACGTATTCGCAAAGATTACGGAGATGTTGTATTGGGTCAGGTAACAATTGACCAGGTGCTTTCTGGTATGAAAGGAATACCTGCACTGCTTACAGAAACATCAAAATTAGATGCCAACGAAGGCATAAGGTTCCGCGGCTATTCGCTGCCTGAATTGCGTGAGAAACTTCCGAAAATGGATGCTGAGGGAGAACCGCTTCCTGAAGGTTTATTCTACCTGATGATGGTAGGCGAAATTCCTGACAAGGAAGATGTGATAAATATCTCGAAAGACTGGGCAACCCGTTCACACGTACCCCAGCACGTTTTCGACGTGATCGATGCCTTGCCAAAAAACAGCCGTCCGATGACACAATTTGCTACGGCAGTTCTTTCAATGGCATACGATTCGGTATTTCAGAAAGCATACCGGGCAGGTATTAACAAGAAGTTCTACTGGGACTTTATGTATGAAGATGTTATGACATTGATTGCACGCCTTCCGCGCATCGCTGCTTATATCTATCGAAGGATTTACCACAATGGCAATCACATCGAACCCAATCCATCTCTCGACTGGGCGGGCAACCTGGCCCACATGATGGGTCACGATTCGCTTGAAGTAAAGCGTTTACTGCGTCTTTATATGGTGATACATGCCGACCATGAAGGAGGAAATGTTTCGGCCCATGCTACACATTTGGTAGGTTCGGCATTGAGCAACGCCTATTATTCGTTTGCCGCCGGAATGGTTGGACTGGCAGGTCCGTTGCATGGTTTTGCCAATCAGGAGGTAATGAGCTGGCTGGAAGAATTGATCGAGCAAATAGGAACTGATGAACCAACAGATGAGCAGATCGCTGCCTATATTGAACAAACATTGCTACAGGGAAGGGTTGTTCCCGGATACGGACATGCCGTGCTTCGCATTACCGACCCGAGATTTACGGTTCAGCAGGAGTTTGCCGAAAAATACATTAAAAACGACAAGCTGATCAACATCGTAAATGCTGTTTACCGCGTTGCTCCTCCTATTCTCGAAGGAACTGGGAAAATTAAAAACCCATGGCCAAATGTGGATGCAATAAGTGGGGCATTGTTGAACCATTACGAAATCACAGAGTCGAATTTTTACACGGTACTATTCGGAGTTTCGCGCTCACTGGGTGTTTTATCTTCGCTTGTTTTCGACCGTTTTTACGGACTTCCGATCGAACGCCCTTCATCGTTTCCGCTTGAATGGTTTACTGCTAAAGCCAAAGCTGCCGCTGATAAAAAATAATATTAGCTGATAATTTCAAAAGGCTGTCCGGTATGGGCAGCCTTTTTTTTGTATTGATTTTAAACTTTGCTGAATAAAAGAAATCCACTATTTTTAACGCTCGCAAACAGGAGTGATTTTTGGATTTACATTTTCGATGTCCTGAAAATCACCTACAACTAAAAAACTATTGAGAATGACTACTAACAAACTTTACCTGCCAATCATGCTGGCAGTAACGATTTTAATATCTGGCTGCCAGAAAAAAGCCGAAAATCTTATCAAATATGCCAATCCGTTAATCGGGACAAGCGAGTCAACCGGACCGGGCGGTTTTAAACACAACGAGAATACGGAAGCTTTCGGGCATGTGACACCGGCAGTTTCGACCCCTTTCGGAATGACCCAATGGACGCCGCAAACCCGCGACACCGAAAAAAAATGTCTTTCACCCTACTATTACAATGACACCAAAATCCAGGGATTTCGTGGTTCCCACTGGCTTTCCGGATCATGTGTTCAGGATTACGGCAGTTTTACAATTATGCCTATAACCGGATACCTTCGTACCTTTGCCAGCGAACGTGCCACAATTTTAATGCACGAAAGCGAAACCTCTACACCTGCCTACTATTCGTGTATGCTTCAGGAATACATGACTTTTGTAGAAATGACGGGTACTG
>JAUYTA010000496.1 GCA_030695265.1 Bacteroidota bacterium | reverse complement strand
CATTGATTACTTTTTTCAATTCTCGCTTTAGCTTCATGATTCTCGGAAGTTGCATCATCAAGGCCAATAGAAAACCGAAAATCAATCCAACAATCAGAACCAGCACCAATGGAACATCAATTATTTCCCAATGGAAAAAACGGATGTTGATCAGCAGGTGGTTCTGAATGGTGAAAATGATCAGAAGTGCCGAAAGAATAAAAAATACAATTACTTTTCCTGACATGATTATTTTTTAATGCACAAATGAGAACAATCTGCTCCAGCGAATTTTGTTGTAGAATGGCTGATCTTTGTCCATAGAAAGCCAGATAAACACGGCTTTACCAACAACATGGTCTTCAGGAACAAATCCCCAGTAGCGCGAATCGGCCGAGTTGTGACGGTTGTCGCCCATCATCCAGTAATAGTCCATTTTGAAGGTATAGCTGTCGGCAACTGCACCGTTAATGTAAATGGTGCTGTCAGTTACTTTCAGGTCGTTGGCTTCATACAGGTCAATAATTCGCTCATAAATAGGCAGGTTCTCAATTGTTAGTTTTACGGTTTGCCCTTTCTTCGGAATTTCAAGTGGACCAAAATTGTCAACGTTCCATGGGTAATTGCTGCTGTAAGGGAAAATGTTTTGATCCCAGTTTGAAGCAGGTATCAAAGTTCTTTGTACTGAAGTTACATTTTTCATGGTCTTCAGTTTTTCTTCATTCTCCTGAGTCAAAGGGAAGAAATATTGCGTGTTGGAAGCCATGTGGCGGTCGTCTTCCGCAATTTTCATCTGATCGAGCGTGCGTTTGTTGATCCCTGTTCCATCGGTGGTTACAACATTGTCGTACTGCATTCCGGGGAAATGTTGCTGCTCTTTTCCATTAACGAAAAGTTGTCCGTTCTTGTATTCCAGCACATCGCCGGCAATCCCCACGCAGCGTTTAATGTAGTTTTCACGTTTGTCAACCGGACGGGCAATAATCTCACCGAAAGTTTCTTTTTCCTTCCATACACGATCGCGGCCATAGCTTCGCACCAACTGATAATAGCTTTGGTTCTGAACATTCACAGCGACGGTATCTCCTTCAGGAAAATTAAAAACAACCACGTCATTGTTTTTTACTTTTCCAAAACCGGCAATACGTTTGTATGGTTTTTTAATCCACTCAACATACGATTTTTTGGTTTTTGACAATGGCATCGTGTGATGCACAAAAGGAAACGACAAAGGTGTATTTGGCAGCTTCGGTCCATAAGAAGTTTTGCTTACAAACAGGTAATCGCCTATGAGCATCGATTTTTCCATCGAAGAAGTTGGAATGGTATAAGCTTCGATAAAAAACATCCGGATAAAAGTAGCCGCTATCACAGCAAAAATAATTGCATCGACCCATTCAACCACTTTGGTTTGCTTGCCATCAGGCGCGTTTTTCTTTTTCCAGAACGACCAGTGAACTTTTTTTGTAATATACATATCGAAGATTACCCCAAGGCCGATCAGCCACCAAAAATTTTGGAGCCACAGTACCCATAAGAAGTAAATCAGTCCGGCAATTGCAAATTTGAACCATTTATTGGTTAATAATTCTTTCATTTTTATCGTGAATTTTAAATGTTTAGCAAATCATTCATGGTCAAAACTCCCTTTTTTCCGTTTGAAAATTCAGCGGCTAAAACTGCTCCGAAGGCCAGGCCTTTCCGGTTTTTTGCACTGTGTGTAATTTCAATAAAGTCAACTTCCGAATCGTATTTAATGGTATGGGTTCCCGGAACTTCACCGACACGTTCCGAAATAATTCCGATTTCAGCAGCATTTTCAGTTTCCTGATTTACCCATTTGGTTTTCGATGGAATGTTTTCAATGATTCCTTCGGCCAAAGTAATAGCAGTACCACTTGGCGCATCCAGTTTCTGGGTATGGTGTATTTCTGTCATTTCAATTTTATATCCATCGAAGTTGGCCATCAAAGCTGCAAGTTTTTTGTTCAGCGAAA
>JAUYTA010000492.1 GCA_030695265.1 Bacteroidota bacterium | reverse complement strand
GAACACCTTTATTTTTACCGAAGTTGAAAGTTTCGACACCGTTTTCATCGTAAACAATCCGGCCCACAAAATCGACATTCGTATCGTATGCCGAAAACTCGCTCAGCGCCTGAATATCGTTCACGATTGGTTTGGATACTTTGCCTGCATGATCTTCAAATTCTTCGTCTTTGTACTGGTCGAGCTGAGCTTTCAGCACTTCGTAAGTCGCTTTGGTATCGGCCATTGCACTATGCGCATCTTCCAGCGGTTTCTGGCAATAAAATTTGTAGGCTGCGGCCAGCGTTCGTTTTTCCATTTTGTGGAATATGGCCTGGACATCAATAAACTTGCGCTTTTTCAGGTCAATGTCAACATCGGCACGCAAAAATTCTTCTGCAAGTAGTGGAATGTCAAAACGATTTGAATTGAAACCGGCAAAATCACATCCTTCAATAAATTGTGCAATATTTTTAGCGATTTCCTTGAAGGTCGGCTTGTCTTTGATATCCTCGTCGTAAATTCCGTGAATCTTGCTTACAAGCTCCGGAATCGGCATTTCAGGATTAATCCGATATTGTTTTTCTTCTTCACGACCATCGGGATGAACTTTTATCAGTGCAATTTCAACGATCCTGTCGGTTACGATATTCATTCCGGTTGTTTCCAGATCGAGAAAAACAAGGGGATTCTTTAAATTCAACTCCATATCAATTATTTAGTATTGTAACGATTTATAATTACTTATTTTGAAAGCATTGGTTTGCCGGGCGTAACGCCATTTTCATTAAAGGCATCCATTTGAAACCAATAAATTCTATTCTTATCAGGGCAATGAATATTTAACCGCGTATTTTTATACACCTGATAACTGTGGTACAATTTATCTTTATCGGTACCATATCGAATATTGTAACCCGCAGTATTTGCCTGTTTTTTCCACGACATTTTAACTATTTGTGGATTGCGGTAATCTCTTATTGCGCGAAATTCAGTCACTTTTTTAGGTTTACGGCCTGATCCCAAACCAAATATACGGAACCCGGAAATGGCGAAAGTACCAATTGGCACCTGGTAATTGGTGATTTTTATATACATGGCCTGAACAGGAATTTTTAGCGCTTCGTAAGGATTTGTCCCGTATTCGGTATTGAAAGTTTTATCATTCAATTTTGTCCAATTCTTCTTATCAGTAGAATATTCAACAAGATATTGGTAGGCAAAAATGCTATCGCTACCAATGATTTGTGATTTACTTTCGGCAAAATTCAGCTGAAATGCATTAATTGTACAAACCGAACCTAAATCGGCCATCAGCCATTCGCCTTTTTTACCGGTTTGTGCGCTCCAGTAAGTACCAATATTTTCATCAAAAGCCGATGTAACCGGGTTTGAAGGCAAACTTGATGATGCTTCTGCTTCAATATTGTCAGAAAGAAGCGCCCATCCAGGATCAAGCTTACTAACATTGGGATAGTTGCTTGCGGGCATGATGATTGGATAATCACCAAAATCAGTTTTCGTAAATAGGTTCCCATCTTTATCGAACCCAGTTGGGAAAAGGCCAAAGCTGGTTCGGGACTTTTGGTTTTTAGGAGCAGTCATGGTGCCAATGTGCCACCAATTGCCATATTTATCAGTAAATGTTGACCCATTACCGGCTCCGCTTAAAAAACCATCGGGTTTAAATGAAAATGGATTATTCGCAGCAAAAGTAAAAGGACCAAGCGGTTTGTCAGAAACATATACAGCATCTCCATAACTATTCAATTCACTGTTCCGTT
>JAUYTA010000479.1 GCA_030695265.1 Bacteroidota bacterium | reverse complement strand
AATTGCAAGTTTCCCCAGGTATTGCTCGTCAAACGAAAAAATGGCATGCCATAAATCGTAAATAGAGTATTGTCCAATAATTTTAGGAGCATTACCAAAGCCACCATTCTCCTTGCAATTTCCTATATTTTTTTGCTCTATTTCATAAAGTGCTTGTTTTGCTTTATCTCCAAAGAGGGTTGTTAGACCTTTACAAATAGGCATTCCTGAAACAGAAGTGTCATATTTCCCATTCTTATCAATTGGATAGTTGTATTTTTGGTGCTTGCCAAATTTCTTGTCCAAAAATGTTCTAATTTCCTCAAACTTGAAATTTTTATCTTTGTTTAAAAACAATTCAAAAAGTTGATTTTTGAAATCAAAACTCAATGTTTCATTTTCGTTTTTTTCGGTATAGTATTTTATGGTATTTATAAATTGCCATGCCCTGAAAATTTCAAAAATCGGATGAGAAATAGGACATCTTAATTTTTTAGGTTCTAAAGTACATTTTCCAATATTGCCTTTTTGTGTCCTCAATGGGCGTTGCCAAATAATCGCTTTCCATAGTCTTTCGACCAGCTTATTATTGTAATTACCATTTTCGTCTTTTGAAATATCATAACCTTGCGCTTTACTTATCAATTCCAATTCTTCCCGATATTCTTCTCTATAAGGATATTGATTTCTTACCCGTAGGTTTTTGTCTAGAAATTCATATTTAAGGGCTTTTGATAGTACTTTATGTTCTTCTAAAGCCATTTGAAAACCACTTTCTCCCCTACGTGCAATTTGATTCTCTGTTTCCTTATCCGTTTCGCCAATATCTTTATAACCTCTTCGTTGAACTAAATGATATAATGCCCTACCAAATTCATGATTACTTAATTTGTTCTCAAGCGCAAATACACGAAGTTCGTAAGGAGACTTATAATCTGACGATATTCTCAAATAAGAGAAATCGCATGCAAGCCATCTTAAGAACTTCTCATTTTCGGGAAACTTTCTAGTTTGTCCTTTTTGATATTTACTCCAGATTTCAAATTCATGTTTATCCAAAGGCACAAAGTCATTCTCAATAAGAATTCTGAGTAATTCCCATTTTCTATATTTTCTTGCTCGTATTAAGTTTCTTTTTGAACGCGCTTCTCTTCTTTCACGTGTAGGCGAAGTGTAGCCACCGGATTGACCTTTGGTCATCCCTGTATCAAAAGTCACAACACCTTTTTTTGTAATTTTTCCGTCTTCTGTAATTATCCAACCAATTGAAGCACTTCCCAAGTCGATTCCAAATTTTCTCATATCGTTATTTTTTTCATTTATTATTGTATCTTCGCATTGAAAGACAAATCACAACAAGGCCATGAGCCGTAGGGATTGTCCCTAAAGTCCCGCGTACCCCGTGGGGCTTTTTATTTTGATTTTGTAAATCCAACAAATACATTTAAAGCGGCCTTAACGGGTCGCTTTTTCGCTTTTAAACTTACAATAATTATTTATTAAATTAATGGTTTAATTTAATAAAGCGAATTGTTTTTCAGAATCAGCTTTTCAGTATCAGTTTTTAGGGCAAAAAAAAACCGGAAATAAATTTTTCCAGCTTTTCTAATATCGTCGAAGTATATTCAATGTCGTTTTCCGAATTTCATTAAAATCTCTTGTAATTGCTAATCTAAATCATCTGCGCTGTCGATTATCTGAAATTTAAAATTCCATCCCTCAAATGATTTTATCAGATCAGCAAATGCTTCTATTGTAATTCTTTTCCCGTCAATTACAAAGTAATAATCAAATTGAGTTTCTGAAAATCCATTTGTCGATTCAATTCTCCCCCTTAATGTCTGATCATTTCCAATGACAAGTTTCCCATTTTCATTTTTCAGATGTCGTTGATTGATTCCCTTTTTTATCTTAGCCTTGAGCATTAGCTCTGCATATTCTTCATCTTCATCATAGTCAGATAAAATCGTGAAAGAATAAGGTTCACGTTTCCCGTTCTCATCAACTATTTCCAATGCTTCTGACAACAATCCTGAGGGAACGGGAAATGACGATATGCGGAAATGATATTTCTTTCTCCACTTGTCGGTTGTGAAATAATCGCAGCCTTTATCTATCGTGCTATGCTGGAAAACAATTTTGTCTGAATCCATTGAATTTATTTATTTTATACCCGCCAAATAAGTAATTCCTGAAAGCAATACATACCAGATGATGATAAGCGGAAGGGCATAAACCTGAAGGAAGATGATCATCAGAACAGTTGATCCGAGGAAAAGGAAGCGGATGGCATTTTCTTTCAGGTGCAGGTTTTTAAATTTCATGGAGAACATCGGCAGTTCGGAAACCATCAGGAATGAACAGACAAATACGGAAGTCAGCAACACGTATTTATTTAAAATTACGGACTGAACTGACAGGTTGGTTCCCAATTCGAGGATCAATCCGAGTGAGGCAAAAAAGATGGCATTGGCCGGAATGGGCATGCCCAAAAACTGTTCACTTTGCCGGTCGTCGGTATTGAATTTAGCGAGGCGAAAAGCGCCGGCTACCGGAATTACCAAACTGGTAAAAAGTACGATCCACTGGCTCCAGTTCGCATCTATATCCTGAATGGGTTGATTGATACCAAACAAGGTATATTCGAGCATGGTAAATACAATTGCTGCCGGAGCAAGGCCAAAAGAAACCATATCGGCCAGCGAGTCAAGTTCTTTGCCAATAGATGAATAAGCTTTTAAAAGTCGGGCAGCAAATCCGTCGAGAAAATCGAAAACTGCGGCGACAAGTATAAATACCGAAGCCCAGCCCAATTGTCCGTCAACGGCAAAAAATACGGCTAAACTGCCGCTCACAAGGTTTAAGGCGGTGATGGCATTTGGAACCCAGAAAAACATGTTGCTGATGCGGCTCATTACTGAAGTTCTCCAATGATGGTTTGAGAACCGGTCACTTTCTGTCCCAGTTTGATATTTAGTTTTGTATTGAGTGGCAGAAACAGATCGACACGCGAACCAAAGCGAATAAAGCCAACTTCGGTAGCCTGATCGACCTCGTCGCCAACAGTAACGTAATTGATAATCCTTCGGGCCATTGCACCGGCGATCTGGCGCATCACAATTTCCCGGCCATCTTTCATCTTTATGGCGGTGGTCATCCGTTCGTTTTCTTCTGCCGATTTATCTTTGAAGGCAGCATAAAACTCACCGTCCTTGTGTTTCATATAAGTTACTATTCCCGGCACCGGTACCCAATTGATGTGTACATTGGTAGGCGACATGAAAATAGAAATCTGAAGACATTTGCTTTTCAGGTATTCATTTTCAACAAACTCTTTGATATCGCAAACTTTCCCGTCGGCGGGCGATAATATTAACTTATCATTTTTAATAACGGTGCGTTGAGGATATCTGAAGAATTGAATGACTATAAAATAGAGCACAGCAGCCACAGATAAAACGGCCACTTTAATGACAGTTTCAGTAATGAAAAACCATGATAATACGATGAGTACTGCCAGTCCGGCAGTTGCATAATTAATTGTAACGATACCGGCTTTATGAACTTTCATTTATAGAGTTTAGAATTTCCGGCACAAAAATAGTAATTAATTGAGCTATT
>JAUYTA010000464.1 GCA_030695265.1 Bacteroidota bacterium | reverse complement strand
TATTCAAAGAACAAGGAAAAAGCAAAAATCAATATTGGATATGAAATATTGGATAACAAAATAGTTTTTCACATCAGGGATAACGGTGCCGGATTTGACATGAAATATGCCGATAAACTATTCGGCGTTTTTCAGCGGATGCATAAAGCCGTTGATTTTGAAGGAATAGGAATAGGACTGGCCAATGTGAACAGAATTATAGTGAGACATGGAGGAAAATGCTGGGCAGAAAGTGAAGTTGGAAATGGGGCCACGTTCTTCTTTAGCATTCCGAACAAGGAAGTATTCAGTCGCAGTGTTCAGTCTCAGAAAAGTTTGGCGTGAACAATTTCATAGCTCCAGGGGAGCGGAATATTTGTAGCATATAAGAATCAAAGCGCAAAACATTAAACAACACAAATTATGAAAGCAGAAGTTAGAAGAATCCTTATAGTTGACGACAGCCCGAAAGATGTTGAACTTACCATTGCTGCTCTTGCTGAAAAAAATCTTGCAAACGAAGTTGTTGTTGCCGAAGATGGAGTAGAGGCATTGGATTTTTTGCATAAACGCGGTAAATTCATCGATGAAAAGGGCGATCCTGCTGTTATTCTACTGGACATTAAAATGCCGAGGATGAATGGAATAGAGGTGCTTAGACACATCCGTGCCGATGAAAAATTTAAGCTGATTCCGGTAATCATGGTTACATCATCGGGCGAAGAAAAAGATCTGGTGGAGAGCTATAAACTTGGCGCTAATTCGTATGTGGTGAAACCTATTGATGTAGTTCAGTTTCTTGATGCCATTAAAGTTCTGGGGCAATACTGGGCAGTTATAAATCAACCTCCACCTTTAAATTTTAAGTAAGACAAAATCAGAAACAACTTTTAATTTCGATTTCATGAACAGAAAGATAAAAATACTACACCTTGAAGATTCTTGCAAAGATTCTGAATTAATTCAATCATTGATTGAAAATGATGAAATCGAACATGATTATTTTGTGGCCGAAAACGAAAAAGAATACAACAATATTCTTGAAACTGAAAATATCGACATCATTTTATCTGATTACAGCCTGCCCGATTTCAATGGCAACGACGCATTAAGAATTGCAAAAGAAGAGTATTCCCATATTCCATTCATCTTTGTTTCAGGGGCAATGGGTGAAGACCGCGCGATTAACGCAATGTTAAACGGAGCCACAGATTACGTTCTCAAAAACAAACTTGAGCGTCTGGTACCGGCAATTAAAAGGGCTCTGAACGAACAGAAACTTACCACTGAACGTCAACAAGCCGAGGAGGAGCTAAAAAGTACCAACAGAGAACTTGTTTTTCAGATAGAAGAAAAAGAAATACGGCAGGCTGAATTATTGGTTTTGAATGAAATGCTTATCTGTCAGTATAAAGAGAAAGAAAAACTTGCAATAGAGTTAATTGCGGCCAAGGAGAAAGCAGAAGAAAGCGACCGGTTAAAATCCTCTTTTTTGGCCAATATGAGCCATGAGATCAGAACACCATTGAACGGAATCCTGGGTTTCACTGAACTGCTGAAAGAACCTGATCTTTCCTATAAACAACAAGAGTATTACATCAGCATCATTGAGAAAAGCGGCGCACGCCTTCTCAATATCATCAACGACATCATGTGCATTTCAAAAATTGATTCGGGGCAAATGGGGGTTTCAATTTCTGAAATAAACGTAAATGAGCAAATGAATGAAATATTTTCTTTCTTCAAACCGGAGGCTGAGCAAAAGGGCATTAAGATATCCTGTAAAAACAACTTACGGTTACACGAAACTTTTATAAAAACTGATAAAGATAAATTACTGGCCATTCTTACCAATTTGGTTAACAATGCCATTAAATTCACCAACAAGGGTTCGATAGAATTTGGGTTTAGTTCGACAGGCTCACCAACCGTTGCTGGTGGTTCGGTTAGAAACAAGGCATGCCTTGTCTCTACGAATGAAACAATTGAATGCATTGAATTTTTTGTGAAAGATACAGGCATTGGTATCCGTCCGGAAAAATTGGGAATTGTTTTTGAAAGGTTCAGGCAGGCAAGTGAATCTGTCAACCGGAAATATGAAGGAGCCGGATTGGGATTGTCCATTTCAAAGGCTTTTGTAGAGATACTGGGTGGTACAATCCGCATCGAAAGTGAGTTTGGGAAAGGATCGGCCATTTATTTTACCTTGCCATCGATGAACTTGAAGGAAGTAAAATCAGACAACAAAAGTATTATCTGGAACGAAATAATAAAACGGGGAATGAATCTATGAATGATAAAATAGGAATTCTGCACCTTGAAGATTCGATCAACGATTCCGAAATAATAAACGCCATCATTGAAAGCGCGAAAATTGAATACAATTATTTTCTGGCCGACTGCGAAAAAGATTTTCTGAATTTTCTTGAAACTGAAAATATCCATCTTATATTATCAGATTACAGCCTGCCCGATTACGATGGGAACGAAGCTTTACGGGTGGCGAGGGAAAAATATCCACATATCCCGTTCATATTCGTTTCAGGAAAAATAGACGATGGTACTGCAATTGAAAAGCTGTTGAACGGGGCAACTGATTACGTGTTCAAAAACAATCTGGAACGGTTGGTCCCGGCCATTAAAAGAGCATTGAATGATTATGAACTTGAGATTAAGCGCAAGCAGGTAGAGATTAGCCTTCAGGAAAAAAAGGAAATAATTAAAGCGCAAAGCGGAAAATATATTGAAATAAATAAAGAACTTGACTTTCAGAACGAAGAGAAAGAAAAACGGGCAGCGGAGCTAATCATTGCCAACAATGAACTTCTGTTTCAAAACGAAGAAAAGGAAAAACGGGCAGCTGAACTAAACATTGCAAACAAAGAACTTGCCTTTCAGAACAGGGAAAAAGAAAAGCGGGCCGATGAGCTGATTATTGCGAACAAAGAACTTCTGTTTCAAAACGAAGAAAAAGAAAATCGGGCGGCAGAACTGATTATTGCCAACAAAGAACTTGCTTATCAGAACGTGGAGAAAGAGAAACGGGCAGATGAATTAAGTATTGCCAGGGACAAAGCTGAAGAAAGTGACCGTTTGAAATCGGCATTTCTGGCCAATATGAGCCACGAAATAAGAACACCCATGAACGGAATCCTGGGTTTTGCAGAGATGCTGAAAGAACCTGAACTTACCGGCGAATTGCAGCAAGAATATATCGGGATCATACAGAAAAGTGGCGCACGAATGATGAATATCATCAGCGACATCATGAGCATCTCGAAAATTGAATCAGGGCACATGGGAATTTCCTTGTCAGAAGTGAATATAAATGAACAAATGACAGAATTATACACTTTCTTCAAGCCTGAAGCCGAACAGAAAGGATTAGAAATTTGCCTGAAAAACAACATGGAATCGAAAGAAACCATTGTAAAAACCGACCGGGATAAAGTTTATGCCATTTTGACCAACCTGATTAAAAATGCCATTAAATTCACCGACAAAGGTTCGATAGAATTTGGATACATATGTAGAGACAAGGCATGCGATGATAGAGACAAGGCATGCCTTGTCTCTACAACAACCATCGAATTTTACGTGAAAGATACAGGCATCGGGATCGACCCTGAAAAAATAGAAACGATTTTTGAAAGGTTCAGGCAAGGCAATGAAACACTGAACAAAAAATATGAAGGAGCAGGTCTTGGATTATCCATATCGAAGGCTTTTGTTGAAATGCTTGGCGGAAAAATATGGATAAAAAGAGATCCGGTACATTTGGATTTCGGGAACAACCGGGATGGAACAGGCACCACTATTTGCTTTACCATTCCTTACAATTGCTGACCAAATTTGAAAATTCGACAAGGTGTGAATGTTGTAACTTTTCGCCGGAATTGTGTAACGCTTATCATGTTGCCAATGGTGATCTTTGTTAGGTGAAAATTAATTCACAAATTAAATTTAACTGAAATGAAAAAATTAACTCTTGGCTTAATGACTGGTTGCATGTTGCTATTATGCAATCCAACCTTATTGAAAGCAGAAACAGAAACCGCAACTACTGCAACAACTGTAACTGCAACTGTTAAATCAGCAGAGATCTCTAAAATGGAAATCAGGTTAAATGAAATCAAAGCGATGGATATGAAAACACTGAATTCGGCGGAAAAGAAAGAATTACGCAAAGAAGTTCGCGCAATAAAAAGCGACATCAAGGCAGTAAATAATGGTGGTGGAGTATATATTTCTGTTGGGGCAGCAATTCTTATCGTATTATTATTAATCCTTTTATTGTAAGATATCATGGGAAATTTACTTTATGTCATCGCAGTCATATTAATTATTTTATGGCTCATCGGATTTGTTGGTGTCGGTTATAGTGGAGGCATCATACATGTGTTGCTGGTTATTGCAATAATTGCAATAATTCTCAGAGTTATTCAGGGAAGAAGGATACTTTAAAAACGACTATGAAAACAATTGGAATTGTCCTTATCGGACTTGGAATCCTTATGATGGTATATACCGGATTCAATTATGTGACCAAGGAGAAGGTGGTTGATTTAGGCCCGATTCAAATAAATGCTGAAAAGAACCACCCTGTACAATGGTCGCCAATAGTTGGTTTGGTGCTTATCGTTGGGGGCATTGTTGTTGTTGCTGTTGATAAGAAAAAGTAGAATCACCTTTGAGCTTAACTTTTAAATTATTTTATTATGCCACTATTATCGATTTTAATTGCAATAATTGTCGTGGGTGTTCTTTTATGGATCATCAATACATTCATCCCAATGGACCGCAAGATCAAACAGATCTTCAACATTGTGGTGGTGATCGCACTAATCATTTGGCTTCTCAAGGTCTTTGGCCTGTTCACCTACCTGATGAATGTTAGCATTTAATTAGGTTTCACTCCACTCAAAAAATTAAAAATTATGAATCTAAAAAGAATCTTTGGGGCAGTACTAACTGTACTCGGAATTGTTGGCCTTATTTATGCCGCAGTATTATTTGTAAATGGTGCAGGTGATACGAAGGATTTTAAGGCGCTGGCTATTTATGGAATACTCGGTTTTGTATTCTTCATTGCAGGTATCAGCCTGGTGCGCACCACAAAAGATGAATCATAGAAGTCTCTGTTTTATTTAGCTTTCATTATCAATCTGACAAAATAATTGCTAAATATTTAAATAGATGCTCTGGTCAATATAAAAGCCGGCTACTTTTTTTGGAGCTGGCTTTTATGTGTTAACATACGAGCTTATTTTGGAACAAAAATCAGAATATTGCAGTTAAACCCTCAGTACAACTCCATAAATATTACTTTAGCAAATCTTATTACAGTAGAATAGTCAAAAAACTGAAACTCATGCTAGTAACCATTACCAGAAAAAAATATACGTTCGCTCCTGATTCCAGCCGGGTAATTGCCCGTTTTCTTTACCTTGACGACGAAAGATCTGCAAACATTATCAGGAAAGTATTGGCCATGCCCGAAAAGGAAGTAAACCTTGCCATGAGCCAGGTTCTGAGAGGATATTCGCGCCGCCACCGTAATATTTCGAAAATATTTGAAAAACATTTTGACAGGCTTGCCCCTATTTTTGATAAAATAGAAGTTAATGAAGAAGACTTGAGCATGGCCCAGAAAGCATTGATAGGTTCGTATTTCACATTGGAATACTCCATCGAATCAGCTGCTTTTTTTAATCCATCAATTGTTGAACATCCCGATCAGTCAGAAATAAGGTCAGATGGGAAAAGGGTAATCTTTAGTTTTCGGGCAACCGGTGAAGGACATATTTCATCGGTTGTTTTCCGTTCAGGAATACTCGACAAGCACAATAACCTGACGATAGAACCTGTTGGAAAAATGCTGGCCGAAGCAGATAAAATTATACGCAATACCTACGATAAAAAAAAATTTCGGAAGAAACTGGATGGAATGCAAGACCACGGAACTGTTATTCCACCTGCTGTTGTTGATAATATTGATGAAATACAAGATCCTGAAAATATGATCCCTTCGGGTATCCTTGAAAACCATGAAAAAACGCAGGAGAAGGGAAATGTCATTTCTCCGGACTTTATCCTGGATAAGTTAGGTGACAGATTTACTTATGGTGAATTGATGAAAAACCTGGAAAAAGCGATAAAAGATCCGGAGCTTACCGAAGATCAGATAAAAATCATCAATCAAATGATGTGGCTTGCATCGTCGCACTACGAGATTCATTTCTCTATCGACTCGGCTATTTCAGAAAGGGTCATTTTCCCTATCTCGGCAACCGAGCAAAGAGGTATAGAAGACGCCCGTTTCGTTAAATTTACTGATGACGATGGCGAAATTACCTATTATGCCACCTATACAGCTTTCGACGGAATGACTATTCTTCCGAAGTTAATCAGCACAAAAGACTTTTATGATTTTAAGGTATTGCCGATTAATGGCGAGATTGCCCGAAACAAGGGAATGGCCCTGTTTCCCCGGAAAATAAACGGAAAGTACGCAATGCTTTGCCGAATTGACGGTGTAAATAATTACATCGCTTATTCCGACAGTATCAATATCTGGAACAAAGCCAAAATTATTCAGGAACCAAAATACTCGTGGGAACTGGTGCAGATAGGCAATTCCGGCTCACCAATCGAGACAAAAGAAGGCTGGCTGGTTATTACACATGCCGTAGGATCAATGCGGGAATACACATTGGGTGCAGCATTATTCGATCTTGAAAACCCTGAGAAAGAAATCGGAAGGCTGAGCAGCCCGCTAATGGTACCCAACGAAGAGGAACGTGAAGGTTATGTGCCAAACGTAATTTATTCATGTGGCTCGATGATCCATAATGACGACCTTATTATCCCTTACGCCATGTCTGATCATGCATCAACTTATGCAACCGTTGATCTGAAAGAGCTGATAGATGAGTTAAAGGCATCGGGAAGCAAAAAGGAAGAAGACAATGTGTGAATGATGTAATTATTTTCAAAAATTGTATAACGTTTTTCTGACGTTTGAGCTTCAAATTTGTATGGTGAAAATGTTTTCACCACTATAAATTTTAATGAGATGAACCAAACTGAAGCAAAAGGAAATCTGACTGAACAGAAAGGTAAACTCAAACAGAAATTTGCAGGTTTAGTAAATGACGACCGGTTGTTTGCTGAAGGCAAGAATGACGAAGTATCCGGAAAACATCAGGTCGGACTTGGCCAGTTGAAAGAAAAACTGAAGAAACTTACGTCAACACTTTAATCGTTGGCGACTGATACTCCTGCAATA
>JAUYTA010000462.1 GCA_030695265.1 Bacteroidota bacterium | reverse complement strand
AGAATGTGCTGGGCAAAACATTGTTTTTGCCGTAAATGAATGGCGAAACCGGTTTTTTATCTTTGGTCACATCAATGTCGATGCGCACCGGGGTTTGCGAAAAAGCAAGGTTTCCGCAGATGAACAGGAGCAGTAGGATTGTTGATAGTTTCATCTCTTTACTGAATGACTATTTTTTTGCTGAATTTTTCCTTTCCCGAAATGAGTTGAACCACATAAACTCCATCGCGTAAATCCAGGGTTGATAGCCTGAAACTGGTACCGGGTGATTCAATGGTTTTAACCAATGTGCCAAGTATGTTGTATAAGTTTATGATTTCTATTTGTTTCGATGAATGTGAGCTGATGATCAAATCTTCATGGTTTTGGAATATGCCAAAGCCCGGATCGTTCAGTTCTGCGGAGTTCCCTACCGGAACGATTCGTTTAAACTCTAAAAAATCAATATAAAACATGGGTTTATCTAAAAACGTAAGCCGCATAATTTGTTCGCCGGCTTCGAGGTTCATCGAAAAATTAACTGTTTTGGTATTAACCCAACTAAACGTTGTTGGCGCTTTAATAATTTCCGATTCAGCAGAGCCAATTTTAAGCCGGAAGGTTCCCCCACCTTCAAAAGCCGCGGTAGTCGCCGTAATATCGTACGAACCTTTTTGGGCCACATTTACGGTATATTCGAGCCACTCGCCGGGGGCATTGTCAATCACGTAATATTTTCCACTGCCCAGGTCGTAAATGTCGATCGGTTCGTTGGGGCGCAAACCTCCTGAAGTGTTTTTCGAGTCGGAATCGTGGTAGCTGAAACCTTCGCCCCCTTCATCAAAATGTTCTGCTTCTATTTTACCGGGAATGGCAAGCGGCTGGCCAGTATATGATTTTCTGACTGGCGGAGGTATAGGCACATAGGTTGGCAGCAAAATTTTTTGAGGATATGAGTACAATGACGTACCGTTATTATACCAGGCAATTACCCGATAAATGTACTCCCTGTTTCGGGTCAACTGATGTTCGGTGAACGAAATGGATTGTCCGTTTAAAGTTCCAATCCTTAAATAAGTACCGGTCGAAGTCCGGCGTTCGATAGAAATACTGTCGTATCCGATTTCATGATTGTACCAGTCAAGTTTGATGATGGTATCCTGAACGAGGGACAATCTTGGCAATCGGGGAGATTGTTCCGATGAGTGGGTCAGGATGTCTTTGATGTCATCGTCCCAGGTTTTGGCCGATCGGTACATGATCCTGAAATCGCCGCCATCGTCCCATGCACACGAAGCGAATCCGAAGCTGTGCGAAAATTCCACGTAGGTTTTATAGTGCTTCATCCGCGAATTGAAATCACATTTTCGCAACGATCCGAATTCGCCCAGAAATACGGGAATATCATTTTTAACCGACCAATCTTTGACTTTCTGGAATTTTGATTTTAAAGCGTTAATATCTGATGTTGTTCCCCATGTTCCCTGGCCTTCAAGTCCAAATAAATAAGGGTCATAGGAATGGAAGGAACCAATCAGGTACGGATCATTGGGTATGGCAGCGGTCAGTAATTCGTCGGACCCACCCCAATTGTGTCCCTGAAAAATGATTAAGCGGGTTGGGTTTGTTTTACGGATGATAGAAATTATCCGTTGATGCATATCGTCGTTTTGAGCTTTGGTCAACCCGTGAGGTTCGTTTAGTACTTCAAAAATAAGCTTTTCCGATTTTCCTTTGAACCTGACGGCGACCTGGCTCCAAAGACTGTCGAACCGGGCGCGGTTAATGGCGCTGGTATATCCATTTTTGATCCAGTCGTCGTGGTGGGAATTTACCACAATATAGAGTCCGCGTGCCAATCCCCAATCGAGTATTTGCTCCACCCGATTAAACCATGTTTCGTTAATCTTATAGGGGGAAGTTGTTGCCATGTGCTTGTCCCATCTCACCGGGATACGGACACAGTCGAAACCTTCCTTTTTATACATGTCGAACATGTATTCCTGAGTCGTTGGGTTTCCCCAATCACCCTCGTAGGGAGGTTCAAGTGTATTTCCCAGATTAATTCCTTTTGTCATCTGGCTGATGGCTTCCTTCGGGCTTATTTGAGCCGACACAAATACAGGGATTCCGATTAAAATCGCTAATATAAATCTGATCATTCGTTTGTTATTGGATATCGTTATATTGTGTTCAAAATTACGCTCTAAATGATAAAAACCTGATCTATCGGACAAAGAAGAATGCAACGTTTCTGTCAAGAGTGAAAGAATTCAACCATGAACTTCCGGGTTAGATTTTTAAATCTCTGATCCGATGAATTGGTAATCAAAAGTTGCGCTAATTCTCAATGCTGTTGCTTTTATAGGAGCCTTCATCGGATCAGTTGCACCGATCAGTTGGCAATAAAAAAGGGCCTTGTTACAGGCCCTTTTTCATTCATTCGTTTTAGTTGGTTATTTCTTCACAATCTTTTGGATATTGATGAATTGATCACCGGAAGAGACTACAAATATGTAAATACCTGCTGGTTGTGCAGCCAATGATACATATTCGGTTGAGTTATCTACAATCACATCACGTAAGGCAACGCCTGTTGCATTAAATACCCTCACCCTGTTTCCTTTTGCAAGGCCCTGAAGGATTACCCGTCCGTCGGTTGGATTTGGATACATTTTAATGGTTTCGGCAGTTACATCAATGGCTTTTGTAATCATTGAGATGTTGTAAGTTGCAGTAGTCATGCCGTCAGCGGCAGTTACCAACAATTTATCACCTTTTTTAAACGTACCGGTTGTATTAGCCTTTCCGTCTTTATCAATAACTGACAAATTAGCTCCAAATGAAGGATACAACTTGTTAAAGAATTCATTTACTGATAGCGTTACAGGACCTGTAATGGTGAATGAAATCTGGTTAACCAGATAATCATCAGAAATTACATAAGCCAGGTATTTATTCTCGAAGAAGTTAAGCATTGAGAAATAGTAGGCCTTGGTTGTTTTGCCATCGGCTGAAGTTACTATCAACTTATCATCCTTGTAAATATCTCCTAATGTACGGGTAAAACCAGCTTTGTCGTAAATAACAACAGAAGCTCCGGGAGCAGGGGTAACATTCATGAGCAAGCTGCGAACGGCAGTACCAACCGGAACAAACTGAATCAGGGAAGCAAACTGGTCAACGCTGTAAACGTCTGAAGTAACATAAGCATCACCTGGATTTGAAGCTGGTTGCAATTGATACAGGATCTTAGTTGTTCCGTTTTCAGCAATTACCTCAAAATAGACTTTGTTGGTAGCAATCACTCTAACTAAATTAGTGTCAGACCTAAGTTTCCACAAGCTCATATAGGCATCATTCTCATCAACCAATGTCATAGTGGCTCCTGGTGGCACAACTACAGCAGAAACAACGTTTGACAATAAAGTTCCCTGTTTAAATCCTCCAACAGTTCCGGTTGTTCCTGTTACACTAACGGTGTAAGTTGGAGAAGTCAGTACTGCATTAGCGCTCAAACCTGCGGTAGTTACTTCAAGTACATATTTTGAAGTATTTTTAGTGTCAGCCGATACAACAGTAAGAACATCGCCGTTTTTGATTGCGGCAGCTTCTGCCAGTTCCACTCCGCCTGACATTACTTTCAGCGACTGCAACGCATTGGCTTTTAAAATATTATTATAAAATACACCGACAGTTGTTCCGGTAGTTAAACCCTTGATGGTTTCGTTCATACTGTATCCGGGGCTAACTTTGTAAACAGTTGAAGAAACGGTTGATTTGTAAATTGTTACTTCGTCCATTACATGTGAACCAAGACCATCGGAAATAGCGGTAATCTGTGCTGGCCAGCCATAGTTTAATTTCTGGAAATAAGCCCAGTCTCTGTAGTACCATTCTGAATCATCTTTGTTGGTTCCGTAGGTTGCTTTGGCTAACGCACGTTCGTGTCCGGCTGGTTGATAAATATTAGGTTTACGATAGTAACCGGTAATAGCGTCATGGTTTCTGCCAGCAATTTTGAAAGCGGAACCATCGTTGTTGTTACCCAACAATTCGAGTAGTTCAAAGTCTTTGCGGTCGGTAGCAGCTTTTAACCCGTTTACTACGGAGTCGTTCGTGATTTTGTACATGAAGATGTTACCACCCCATGAACCTTGCCACTGGTTAAGAACGTTGTTTCCGCCTACGTTAACACCCCATGGGTTAGCCCTGAATTCAATATCCATTTCATTCAGATATTTATCCATGTGGCCGTTTGCCGTGTTACGCTTGCTTACAAAATTACCCATTACAAATACATCTCCCGGATAAACAATGGCATTGGTAGCGAGGTCGGTAACCAGCAATCGCGGGGTAACCTGCCAGGTTGCTTCATCTACCCATTTTTTACCGGGTACATATTTCAGATAGGCATTTTTAAATTCAGTTGGGCCGTTGTTCCAGCTCCAGCTTCCGTTTTCGGGTCCCCATGCAAATACAAACATGTAATGGCTCAGATCGATTGGTTCGGTACCCGGATTCACAATTTCCAGGAAGTCGTTTGCCCAGTCGTCTTTGTAAGTCCATTGTGAAATAAATGGTTCACCTTTCCACGGTTGTACAAATTCAGAATCTTTTTCTTTTTCCAACCTTACTGTATAAAC
>JAUYTA010000299.1 GCA_030695265.1 Bacteroidota bacterium | reverse complement strand
GAAGTCGTTCAGGTTCCAAAAGAAATGATCGGACCAATAATTGGGCCCGGAGGGAAAAACATTCAGAAGCTTCAGGAAGAAACCAAAACGGTTATTTCGATTGAAGAAAGAGACGATATCGGTTACGTGCAGATTTCGAGTGTCAACAAAGAATCGCTTGACGCTGCTGTTCGCCGCATAAAATTGATCATTGCCATTCCTGAAAAAGGTGAAATATACAAGGGTAAAGTAAAATCGATCACTTCGTTTGGCGCCTTTGTTGAAATCATGCCTGGCAAGGAAGGATTGCTTCATATTTCTGAAATTAGCTGGAACCGTTTACAAACAGTTGAAGAAGAATTGACCGAAGGTCAGGAAATTGAAGTGAAATTGCTGGACATGGACCGCGATGGTAAAATGAAATTATCGCGTCGTGTATTGCTTCCAAAACCGGAAGGAATGCCAGACAGACCAGAACGCAGCAACGATGACAGACCTCCTCGTCGCGACGACAACCGCGGTGGTGGCGATCGTGGCGGCGACCGTCGTGACAACCGTGGCGGAGATCGCCGCGACAACCGCGACCGTCGGTAATAAGTTCAATATCAGTTAAGATATATTTCGAAAATGCCCGTTAGTCGGGCATTTTCCTTTATAAGATAGGTTGAGTTAATATAGTTTTAAGGATTTTCATGTAACATACCAGTTCTTTGAATAAGGAAAACTCATTGATTACAAAGGAAAAACCCAATCGCACATTTAAACATATTTGATTAGATTTGTAAAAAAAAAATAAGATTTATGAGAATAAATTCAATCAAAATTGATAAGCTTTTTGAAATATTTGATTATACTATTTCATTTGGCGAAAAAGAAAATGTTTTGATTATCACAGGACCAAATGGGTTTGGCAAAACGATGTTGTTAAACGTAATCTTCAGTCTATTCAATAGAAAATTTTTATTCTTTCATAAATTGGTGTTCGAAACAATCACATTTCTTCTGGATAACAATGTGCGAATCACAATTACAAAAACAAAAGAGAAAGAAAAACCAATTGTCCGATTTGTATTTTATCAGAATGAAGCTGAAATTGAGTCATTTGAGTACTCAAATAAATTGGAAACAAGTATTGAGAGAAATATTGAAAGGTATTTGCCCGTTAGGCGAATTACTCCTGATAGTTGGATAGATATTCGTACAGACAAGATTCTAAAAACTGATGACTTATTGAATGAATACATAGACCAATTGCCTGAAGATGTCAGTAAAAACATATTACGCATAAAATCACCACTTGCAAATGAGATATTAGATTCGATTCAGGTTCATTTGATTAAGGAACAACGATTGTTTACGAAAATACAAAATACGGAACGAAAATATCGTGAGGATAGTGAACAGACAGTCATGATAGAAACAATTCAAACCTATGCAAAAGTATTAAAGCAAGTTATAGCAACCTATTCTCAACAATCATTTATTCAAACACAGACCTTGGACAGCAGTTACCCAGATCGTTTAATAAATGAAACTACCTTAATGACAGAAGATGAATACAAATTAAAATTTAATACGCTAAAGGTAAAACAGGAGAAGTTAATAGAATTTGATTTGTATCAAGGGAAACAGAAATTTCTTGCTTATAGTCAAGACGATTCAAAAGCTTTATCAGTGTATATTAAAGATTTTGAACAAAAGCTAAGCGTGTTTGATGGCTTGGTTGAAAAATTAGAATTATTTACAACAATTTTGAATGAGAGAAGATTTACATTTAAAACCATTCAAATAAAACGTGATAATGGTTTTGTTTTTATTACAAATAAAGGTAAGGAATTAGAACTTAATCAATTGTCGTCGGGAGAGCAACATGAAGTTGTCTTGTTGTATGAATTGATTTTCAATGTAAAACCAGACACACTTGTATTAATTGATGAACCTGAAATTTCGTTACATGTAACTTGGCAAAAGGCATTTTTAAATGATTTATTAAAAATAATTCAAATTCAGAATATACAGGTTTTGGTTGCGACTCATTCTCCCTCAATCATAAATGGAAGGTGGGATTTAGTCTATAATCTTGAAAAAGAAGACAATAAATGAAGAAGGAAGACATTACCTATCAAGACAAAATAGACGAACTCATACTTGATATTTCTCACCCTAATAGTAAAGGGTTGGTTTTCATATTTGTAGAAGGAGAAAGCGATATCAAGCTTTTTAGAAAACTTTTTGACATTGGGCACTGTAAAGTTGAAAGTATACCTGGTGGTAATCCAAAAGTTGAAGAATGTGTCAAGTTTTTAATTGAACGATATCCTCTTATATTTGGAATTAGGGATTCTGATTTCATTCAGTTGAATGATAAATTATACTGTGAACCAAATATATTTTTAACTGATTTTCACGATATTGAAATGACAATGGTTGCCCAAGATGATGTGTTTAGTGCAATTGTTTATGAGTTTACTGATATTCAAATGGATGGACATAATAACCTTAGGTCAGGATTATTAAATATACTAGAAGAAATATCCTTATTAAAATGGTTAAATGAACTGGAATCTTTAAATCTAACTTTTAAAGGCGTTGGGTTTGCAGATTTAATTTCATTTGAAAAACAGTCAGTTGATTTTAATCAATACTTTTCACGTGTCTTATCAAAATCTGTTGAACCATTAATCAGCCAGTCAGATGTTCTGCTCAATAAAATCCATGACTTGAAACGTAGAAGTCCGGACCCATTTCATTTATGCAATGGACATGATTTTTTAAAGGCATTCGCCGCTTATATAATGAAAATCAATTTTAGTAATATGAGCGACAACCAGCTTTCAAGTTTATTTCGTGTAAAATACAGCAGGCCACATTTCATGAATACTACGCTATATAAAAATACATCTCAATGGGCAGAATCGAATCATTGTTCAATATACGAGAATAATTAATCCGACTTTGTATTTAGATTGAATGAGACGTGTGTGTCGTGAATTGCCTCAATTCGTTGTTTTTGAATGTGCATTACACCGCACAGCTATTGGAATTAAAGCTAAACCTAATATTTCAAAAATGAAAAACCCAATTCTTTATTTATTAGCATTCGCATTTATTATGTCATGCTCAGAAAAATCGATACATTACCCACCAACTGCAAAGTGGGATGTAAATGACTCTTATTTCGGAACCGAAGTGGAAGATCCATACCGCTGGATCGAAGACGACAATTCAGCAGAAACTGCCGAATGGGTTAAGGCGCAGAACCAGCTCACTTTTGGTTACCTGGAAAAACTACCCTTCCACGACCAGATTAACAGCCGCCTGACAGAATTGTGGGATTACCCAAAATACGGAACTCCGGTTAAGGAAGGCGGCAAGTATTTCATATATAAAAACAGTGGACTTCAAAACCAGAATGTTTTATATACCACCAATGACATGGCAGTAGAGCCGACCGTTTTACTCGATCCAAACACTTTATCGGATGACGGAACCGCCGCCCTGACCAGTGTCACGGTATCCGACGATGGTAAATACCTGATGTATCAATTGGCCAAATCGGGTTCCGACTGGAACGAAATATTCGTGAAGAACATCGAAACAGGAGAATTGCTTCCTGACCGCATCAACTGGGTGAAATTCTCCGGAATTAGCTGGTACAATGATGGATTTTTCTACAGTGCTTACGACAAGCCGGAAGCCGGAAGCGAACTTTCGAAAGCGAACGAATTTCAGAAGGTTTACTTTCATAAACTCGGTACCGATCAATCAGCCGATCAGTTGATTGTAAGCGATCCAAACAATCCGAAACAGATGTTTGGCGCCGGAATAACCGATGACAAAAGATTCCTTTTGGTTTCGAAAAGTAAGGGAACAAGCGGAAATGCACTTGAAATTAAGGACCTCAGCAAAAAAAACGCTGGTTTTGTAAGCCTGATGGACAGCTACGAATACGAATTTAATGCGGTTGAAAACATTGGAGATGATCTTTTCGTGCTCACCAATTACAAAGCGCCCAAATACCGTTTAATCCGGATCAACACCAACAAACCCGAAGAAAGCAATTGGGTAGATGTTATTCCTGAGAAAAAAGACGTACTCGAATCGGTTCGCCTGATTGCAGGCAAATTAGTAGTTAATTACATGACCGATGCACACAGCAAAACAGAAGTTTATTCGTACGACGGAGTTTTAGACCACGAAGTTCAACTTCCGGGAATTGGTACGGTGAGCGATTTCTCCGGGAAAAAGGATGAAAGTATTGCCTACTTCAGCTATACTTCATACAACACACCGGGCGAGATATACAAATACGATTTCACCACCAAAGAATCATCGCTGCATTTCAGGGCTGAAGTCAAATTTAATCCGGATGATTTTGAAGTGAAGCAGGAATTCTATGCCAGCAAAGACGGCACTATGGTTCCGATGTTTATCGTCAGCAAAAAAGGAATTGAATTGAACGGCAACAATCCTACACTTCTTTATGGCTATGGTGGCTTTAACATCAGCCGGAAACCAGCCTTTTCTGCATCCAGAATTGCGTTTCTGGAAAAAGGAGGGGTTTTCGTTGAAGTTAACCTTCGCGGCGGCGGCGAATACGGCGAAGAGTGGCACAAAGCAGGCACCAAATTGCAAAAGCAGAATGTGTTCGACGATTTCATCGCGGCTGCTGAATATCTGATAAGTCAGAAATACACTTCAAGCGAAAAGTTGGCCATTCAGGGTGGATCAAACGGCGGATTGCTGGTCGGCGCTGTTACCAACCAAAGACCCGATTTGTTTAAAGTTGCGCTTCCGGCAGTGGGTGTGATGGACATGTTGCGGTTTCACAAATTCACCATTGGCTGGGCTTGGGCCAGTGATTATGGCACCAGTGAAGACAATTCAGAAATGTTCAATTATCTCTACGGATACTCACCTTACCATACCATCAAAAAAGGAACTGCTTACCCGGCTGTATTGGCTACCACTGCCGATCACGACGACCGGGTTGTTCCGGCTCACACCTTTAAATACATGGCACGGATGCAGGAATTCAATGCGGAAAATAAACTGCCACTTCTGGTACGAATCGACACCAAAGCTGGTCACGGCGCAGGAAAATCAACCGCAAAAGTGATTGAAGAACACACTGACATCTGGTCGTTTGTGTTTTATCATTTAGGCATGAAGATTTAGTTTAGTGAGCGGGTGACACCAAGCAGTGAGCAGGTGACTTCAAGTCACCTGCTCACTATCAACTCTCGAAATATTTTGTATTTTTAAAACCCCGGCAATTAACCTCCGGGTTTTTTTTATGCCTTGATTATGAGTATAAACTATTTGGTGATTGAAGGGAATATTGGCGCCGGAAAGACTACTTTGGCGCAGATGATCGGAAAAAAATACCAGGCGAAACTCGTTTTGGAGCAATTTGCCGACAATCCGTTCCTGCCTAAATTCTACGAAAATCAGGAGCAATATTCTTTTCCGCTCGAAATGGCATTCCTGGCTGAGCGGTACAATCAGCTAAACCGGGAGCTGAGCCATTTTGACCTGTTCAGCAATTTTACCATTTCTGATTATTATTTCATGAAATCGCTGATTTTTGCTCAAAACACTTTGCAACCTGACGAATACAATCTTTACCGGCAATTTTTCACCATCATCTACGATAAAATGCCCAAACCCGATTTGTATGTTTACCTGCACAAAGATGCAGGGTTGTTGCTGAAAAATATTGCTTTACGAGGCCGTAGCTACGAAGCGAATATCTCCAAAGAGTACCTTGAAAAGATTACACAGGGGTACTTTAGTTATTTCAGGCAACAGAATGACATACCAATACTGATTATCGACACAAATGGTATAGATTTTGTAAACCTGCCCGAAGATTTTGAAAAAATCGACAATGCAATATTTAAAAAGCAATATGAAAAAGGTTTAAACAGGATTCTATTGTGAAAAATCGGTTCCTAAAAGCCCTTTTTTATTATGAGAGAAGGAAAATTTTTGCTAATATTGTGAACATTAACCGAAATTACTGAAATTACAAATTTAATAATTACACACTATGAGACGTTTTAATTTAAAACCACTGGCTCTTTTAGCTTTAGCGGCTGTTTTGCTGAGCAGCTGTGCAAGTTTGCAGAAAATGAAAAAGAATGCAAACCTGATTGATTTCAAAACCACTCCTGAAATTCTTGAAACACATGCAGGAAACGTTGATATTGCTATAGACGGAAAATTCCCTGCAAAGTATTTTAACAAGAAAGCAACATTGGTTGCAACACCTGTATTGAAATACCAGGGCGGAGAACAAGTATTTGAATCGGTCACCCTTCAGGGCGAAAAAGTAAATGCCAACAACAAAGTGATTTCTTTGTCAAACGGCGGAAGCTTTGCGTACAAAGATGCTGTTCCTTACGAAGAAGCAATGCGCGTGTCAAATCTGGAGCTGAGAATTACCGCCTCACAGGGTAAAAAGAGCCTTGATTTTGTTCCTATCCAACTTGCCAAAGGCGTAATTGCTACTCCAACGCTGGTTGTAAATTTCCCGACACCTATTCTTGGAGTTGTTCGTGAAAAAAACACTACTGGAAAATACGATCCAAACATCGATGAGTTCCAGCGTGTTGTTCCTGATGAATATACTGCCGACATTAAATATCTGATCAACAAAGCAGATATTCGTAAAGAAGAATTGACCAAAGACGAAATTGCTAAACTAAACGAATACAACAAAGCAATTGCGCTTGATCCGAATAAGAAATTAAGAAGCATGGAAGTTTCTTCTTATGCCTCACCTGATGGTGCTTTGGATTTGAATACAAGATTAGCACAAAGCCGTCAGGCAGCTTCTTCAAAATTCTTAACAGCAGAATTGAAAAAATCTGAAGTGGAAGCTGAATTTAAAACCAAATTCACTCCTGAAGATTGGGAAGGATTTCAGGAATTGATGGCTAAATCTAACATTCAGGACAAAGAATTAATTCTTCGCGTACTTTCGATGTACACCGATCCTGAAGTTCGCGAACGCGAAATCAAAAATCTTTCAGCAGCCTTCACCAACGTTGCCGATGAAATTTTACCACAACTACGTCGTTCAAAATTCACCACCAGCATCGACCTGATTGGAAAATCTGACGAAGAGATTGCTGCTTTGGCCGATTCTGATCCTTCGAAACTGAACCCTGCCGAGTTGCTTTATGCTGCTACTTTAACCAAAGACAACAATAAAAAACTGGCCATCTACAACTCGTTCATGAAAGTTTATCCACAAGATTGGAGAGGTTTCAACAACGCCGGAATGGTATTGGTTAAACAACAAAAATATGCCGATGCAAAAGGTTTGTTCGAACAAGCTGAAAAACTGAAAAACAATGAGCCAATCATTAAAAACAATTTAGGTGTAATTGCTTTGAAAGATGGCGATTTGGTTAAAGCTGAAACTTATTTCGGAGCTGCTTCAGGAGCAGGTGATGCAGTTAACAACAACCTTGGAATTTTAAGCATCATCAAAGGCGAATATGCAAAAGCGGTTAAATATTTCAACGATTCTGATTCACCAAACACAGGCCTGGCTAAAATTCTTGCCGGCGATAACAATGGCGCATTAAAATCATTGGAAAACTGTACCTGGGAAGGCTGTTTCATGAAAGAATATTTTAAAGCAGTTGTTGGCGCCCGTACAGCAAAAGAAAACCTGATGTACGAAAGCCTTGAAACCGCTGTTAAAATGAACCCTGAATTGAAAAAGACCATTGCAACCGATATGGAGTTTGCAAAATATTTCAACGAAGCACGTTTCAAAGAAATTGTAAAATAACCGAATACCAATAATATTTGAAAAGAGCGATCCTTACCGGGGTAGCTCTTTTTTTTTGCTTAATAAGATTGACCGGGGGATTTCAGATCTCCGGGTCATTCGAACTGAGGCGCTTTGTGCTTAATATTAATTCGGAATCAATTATGAACAGCTCCACTCACTAAAAATTCTTATCCAGATATTCCTGAAATTTGTCTTTGTACTGATCGCTCACAGGAATGTAGGTTTTGCCAAAAATGATGCGGCTGCGTTCAATGGTATCAATCCGGTCGAGGTTGACAATGAATGAACGGTGCACGCGCATGAAGCTGGCTTCCAAAATAGGCTTCTCAGATGAAAAATTATATTTTGCATGTTGAGTAAGATTTGATTAGTTTTGAGTAAAAATTCAGAAATAATGTATCTGGACAAATTTAAAATAGAGATCAATAATTTGTGTCGCCTAAATAAGGTCAAATCATTATATGTGTTTGGGTCAGTTTTGACTGAGCATTTCACCGAGAAAAGTGATATTGATTTAGTTGTTGATATTGACATCAGTGACCCTTATGATTATGCTGACAGCTATTTTAATTTAAAATTTGCATTGCAGGATTTATTCAGACGACCAATAGATTTACTTGAAAATAAGGCAATAAAAAATCCATATATTCGTCAAAACATAGACCGTTCCAAATCATTGATTTATGCAAGACAATAAGCAATATGATATTTTGGCGTGTTTAAAAGATATTGAACAAGCCATCATTGAAATATATGAATTCTTGCCAGTTGAAAGAAATTTCTATGCTTTTCAAAACGACTTGAAAACCAGAAAAGCGGTTGAGAGGAATATCGAAATTATTGGAGAAGCAATGGATAGAATACTAAAGACTAACCCCAATTTTGAAATTACGGACTCCAGAAAAATTGTCGATACTAGAAATCGGATTATTCATGGATATGATAGTGTTTCAGAAGATGTAATTTGGTTAATTGTGAATCGTTACTTACCAATTTTAGAGAAGCAAGTAAAAGAAATGTTAAAGTAAAAAACCTACAATGGGTTATAAATCAATCCCATCAGATTTTATTTTCGCTACAAAAAATTCTTATCCAAATAATCCTGAAATTTGTCTTTATACTGATCGCTCACAGGAATGTAGGTTTTGCCAAAAATGATGCGGCTGCGCTCAATGGTCTCAATCCGGTCGAGGTTGACAATGAACGAACGGTGTACCCGCATAAATTTGTTCTCGGGCAGCTTTTGTTCGAGCGATTTCATCGAATTGAGTGATAAAACCGGCTTGTCTTCACCGGTTGTATAAACTTTGATGTAGTCTTTCAGCCCTTCGATGTATAAAATATCGTTGAAGTTGATGCGTCTGATTTTGTATTCCGATTTCAGGAACAAAAACTGGCTGTTTGCTTCAATAGTCGGTAATGCTGCAGCTTCCAGTTCCGCCTGTTTTCGGGCTTTCTGTGCAGCTTTCAGAAATTCCTCGTAACTGAAAGGCTTCAGTAAATAATCAATGGCATTCAGTTTAAACCCTTCAAGCGCATATTTTTCGTAAGCTGTGGTAAATACGATTTTTGGTGCATTTTCTAAAGTTCGGGCAAATTCAATTCCGGTCAGGTCGGGCATCTGAATATCAACAAAAATCAAATCAACCGATTGGGAGGATAGAAAATCGATAGCATCTAACGGATTGTCGAATGAGGCAATCAGCTCTAGAAAAGGTGTTTTCTCAATGTAATCGCTCACCAATCGCAAGGCAAGTGGTTCGTCGTCGATGGCAATGGTCCTAAGTTTCATGCCAGTTGGTTATTTAAAGCCCCCTCCAAACCTCCCCCCGGTAAAACCGGGAAGGCTTAAAAAATGCAGGTTGCAAAATTCACTATAATTTTCATTCTCCAGTGTGTCAAATGTATTTTGGCATGAATAGTTCATCTGTCATTTTTTTATTTCAATTGATAATTTCACGCTAAAAATCTGTTCGTTTTGTTCTATTTTCAGTTTGTGTTGCTCCGGAAACAGCAAGTTGAGCCGTTTTCGTACGTTTTTCAAACCAATGCCCGAATGTTGCATATCACTGGGTTGACTGCTTTTACCAATGCTGTTTTCAGAAATAAAACTGATTTGTTCGTTTTCGATTTTCATCCGGATTGTAATGAATGAACGATCGCGGGAACTGACTCCGTGTTTAAACGCATTTTCAATAAAAGGCACAAAAAGCAGCGGTGGAAAAGTGAAGTCCAAAAATTCTTTTGGAAAGTCGATATCCAATTCTACCCTCGGACTCAGCCGTAATTTCATCAGGTCGATATAATTTTTCATGAAGTCGATTTCGTGGCTCATCTGTGTTTCACCATTTTCTGATTCATAAAGCAGGTAGCGCATCAGTTTCGATAATTTCAGCACCGAATCCTGAGCTGTTGGCCCGTCGATGCCAATCAAGGCATATATATTATTCAGGGTATTGAAGAAAAAGTGCGGACTGACCTGATTCTTGAGGAAAGCCAGTTCTGAATTCAGCTTTTCCTTTTCCAGTTCCTTTTGCTTTTTTTCATTCTGTTTCAGTTTTTCCATCACACCAAGTCCCATTGCAAAACCAGAAATAAGTACGGAGGCTATAACATGGTTGAAGAATCCAAATACTTTAAATGGTGGTGGCGTTTTTTCACCCGTTGCCTTCTTAAAAGCCTCCATAAATTTTGCATCCCGAACAGGATCACTGAGTAAGTTCTCATTGATAAAACTGGTTATTCCATAAGTAGCCAGGATTAAACCAACCAAAATTATGAGGTAAAGGGCTTTTTTATCCTGAAGAAAAAATTTAGGCACCAACCATAAATAACCCACATAAAATATAAGCACCGCCGAAAAAGTGTGGACATAAAACTGGTACAACCGGTGCTGATCTCCATCGCCAAAGGCATTGCTCAGGTAAAGCGGAATAATGATAACAATAACCCAGGCAATGGCATGGAGGATCAACGCAATTTTTTTATCTGAAATGGAAATGGACTTGAACATGTTGGTCATTTTTATCAAAGATAATATACCATTTACGATTTACAATTTAACCATTTACGATTTGTGCTGCTTTTAAAATTGTCAATGGTAAATAGTAAAATAGTAAATTATTTTTATTCGTACCTCAACGCGTCAATAGGGTTCAACCCGGCAGCTTTACGGGCAGGATACCATCCAAAGAAAATACCAATGGCCGAGCAAACCAAAAATGCCATAACTACTGAGAATGTGGAAATAACTACCGGCCAGCTCATAATTGAAGCGGTAACCGATGTTGCCACAATGCCGAGTGTAATTCCGATAATACCGCCAAAAACGCTCAATAAAATCGATTCGATCAGGAATTGCATCAGGATGTCGTTTCCGCGTCCGCCAACCGAAAGCCGCAACCCGATTTCGCGGGTGCGTTCGGTAACCGACACATACATGATATTCATGATACCAATACCGCCAACCAGCAGAGAAATTCCTGAAATGGCCCCCAGCAATGCGGTCATAATATCGCTGATAGAGCTGAACATCTGCACCATTTCAGACTGTGACCTCACCTGAAAATCATCTTCTTCGCCTGCTTTTAGTTTATGGCTGCTCCGCAACGATTCGGTAAGCTGGGTAATTGCAACATCATTCAATTCTTCGCTGGCTGCCGATGCAGCAATACTCTGAATGTGGGTGATGGCCAGAATCCGTTTCTGAACGGTAGTGTATGGAGCCATAATCAGATCGTCCTGATCCTGTCCCATTCCGTTTTCACCTTTTTCGCCCAATACTCCAATAATCAGGAGCGGAATATTTTTGTACCGAATGGTTTGCCCAATCGGATCGGTCTTTCCAAACAAATTTTCAACGATTGTTTGACCTATCAAACACACTTTAGCATAGCTCTGAATCTCATTATCAGAAAAACCACGACCTGATCCTATCGAATATTTACGTATGTTGAAATATTTTGTGTTTACCCCGTAAATGGTGGTTGGCCAGTTTTGGTTTCCCACGACTGCCTGTCCGCTTGAACGTACTTCAGGAGAAACATCACTGATAGCCGGGCAATTCTTTTCGATGGCATCTATATCTGTCAGTTTCAGGTTTTTTGCGTCGCTGTTTCCCATCCGTACGCCGCCTTTTTGTTCAGCTCCCGGCATGGCAAAAATAAGGTTGGTTCCCATTCCCGACATCTGATCCTGAATGCTCTTTTTCGAACCCTGCCCGATGGCCAGCATCACGATCACCGAAGCAACCCCGATAATGATCCCCAACATGGTAAGGAATGCCCGGAACTTATTTCTTTTAAGTGCGCTAAAGGCTATTTTTACTGAATTTGTATAATTCATGATACTTGGTATTTAAATTTTGTTGAACCCGCTCGGGTTCCAAATTGCATTGCTTACATCACCTCCTGTTATATCAGAGGCTATTCATATTCAAGCCCTTCTGACTTCGATCTTCCGACTTCGGTCTCCTGACTCCCGTCTTCGGTCTTCTGACTCCCGTCTTCCGACTCCTAAACGAGCTCTTCAACGGGAAGGGCTTTAAGCAATTCAACGGCGTTGTTCCGGTCGGTAACCATTTCTTCACGGATAATATGCCCATCACGAAAAACCACTTGGCGGGTCATAAATTTTGCAATATCTGCTTCGTGAGTCACAAATACAATGGTTTTTCCTTTCGAATTTAAATCCTGAAGGAGCGCCATAATTTCGTAGGAAGTGCGGGTGTCAAGGTTTCCGGTTGCTTCGTCGGCCAGAATAACGACCGGATCGTTGACCAGCGAGCGGGCAATGGCCACACGTTGCTGCTGCCCTCCCGATAACTGATTTGGCATGTGGTGCATCCTGTCAGTCAGGCCAACGGCTTCAAGCGCAGCTTCGGCACGTTCGCGACGTTCTTTCGGTTTCACTTTTGTGTTATAGAAAAGCGGAAGTTCAACGTTTTCGAGTGCCGAAGTTCGCGATAAAAGGTTGTACGACTGAAAAACAAATCCTAATTTACTGTTGCGTAAACCAGCCAGTTCGTTTTTCGAAAGTTCGCCCATGCTGATACCGTCCAAATGATAACTTCCTGAAGTTGGCAAATCCAGACATCCCAAAACGTTCAGCATCGTCGATTTTCCGGAGCCGCTGGTTCCCATAATGGCAACAAATTCGCCTTCATTAATTTTGAGATTAATTCCTTTCAGGGCATGTACCGTGATTTCACCCACGTAAAAATCTTTTCTCAGGTCTCTGACTTCTATAATTGTCTTCTTCATAGCTATTTGGTTGTTGTTGTTCGGTTACTTCCCGGTCTTTGTGGCATAAACGGACTTTTAACTGCTGTTGCTGCTTGCCTAGCGCTGCCTGTCGAAGTTGCCGAAACCACTACTTCATCGCCTTCATTTAATCCGGATAAAACTTCGTAGTGAATTTCATCGGTAACGCCAACTGTAATTTTTTGAGGGTGAATTATCGCCCCTTGTTTGATCCAAACCGTTTGGCCTTCACCACCAGCTTGTTGATCTGTAAAAGCATCAGTATTGATTGGTGGAGCTTGTGGTTCAGAAGCCTGCGCCCCACTTTCAGGAATACTTTGATTGTATGCAGCCAGTGCTGTCGAATCTGGAGTAAACCTTATAGCTTTTGCAGGAACAAGTACAATATCTGTTTTCTCAGTGACAAAGA
>JAUYTA010000431.1 GCA_030695265.1 Bacteroidota bacterium | reverse complement strand
CCTGGCTGTATGTTTGCAATGTTGAATCAGGCCAGGAAAACTCAGCAAAGTTCAAAGAAAGTCGCCGCGGAATAACCGAAAAGATTTTCAAATCGATGGGGCTGATGGAGGAATAGGCAGGACTATTCTTCAGAAAAGTATTAGGCGACTAACCCGGCATCAATTTTCAGAATGTACCCAAGTTTTTTCATGTAATTATTACAATCATCCCAAAATAGCCCGAATTCCTTTACATCAGCCAACCCAAGTCTGGCAAGTATATCCCGAACAACTTCCGGATCTTCGCCTTGTATGTTACCTTCCATAAATGCTTCTTCTGCCCAATTTACCAAATCATTCAATGTGGTTTTATGTTGTAAATAATTCAGCAAATTAACAGCTAATTGTTGTTTCGTTATTATCATGGTCTCACAATTTTTATATGTCCATTATCAATTGGGTATTTCTCATGAACCTCTACAAGTAACTCATTTTCATTATATATTTCCTGTCTAAATGAAATTGTTGTCTCGTTTTGGTCAACAATTTTAACGTATCGCGCCTTCCATCCCATGCGGCCTTCTATTTCAAACCAATAAAGTCTAAATCCATTTGGCAGATCTTCATAATTTGAAAATTTCTTTTCGTTTTCCTGTCTTTTGTTAATGTCCAAGGTGTTTCGTTTAATTCAAAGCAAATTTAAGAATTCTTATCCAATATTGGCTATTGAAAAATTTCTGTCTTTCCAAATTGACATTGTCTTTTCCTATCGTTTCACCTCAACCAGTGCGCCATCAATAATCTTATCCACTACTTCTTCATCAAGTAGGGTTGTAATGTCGCCTAAGTCGGAAGTATCTCCTTCAGCAACTTTCCGGAGTATCCGGCGCATAATTTTTCCTGAACGGGTTTTCGGCAATCCCGGAACCAGCTGAATCAGATCAGGACGGGCAAATGGTCCGATTAAATTGGTAACTGCCATTTTTATACTTTTCCTGATTCCTTCTTCGCCTCCGGTTGAAAGTTCGCCGCAAACCACAAAAGCATAAATTCCCTGGCCTTTTATCGGATGCGGATAACCTACTACGGCCGATTCGTTGACCAAAGGATGCGAGTTGATGGCATTTTCAATTTCAGCAGTTCCAAGCCGGTGACCCGAAACATTGATTACATCGTCAACACGTCCAAGGATGCGGTAATAACCGTCCTCGTCCCGTTGTGCCCCATCGCCGGTAAAATACAAATTTTTAAAGGTTGAAAAATACGTTTGTCTGAAACGTTCATGGTCTCCCCAAATGGTTCTGGCCATTCCGGGCCATGGGAATTTGATACAGAGGTTGCCTTTCACACTGTTGCCACTCAATTCTTTGCTGTCGCCATTCATAATTACGGGCTGAATTCCGGGCAACGGCAAAGTGGCAAACGATGGTTTTGTCGGGATAATTCCGGGTATCGGACTGATCATCACTCCTCCGGTTTCGGTTTGCCACCAGGTATCTACAATCGGGCAGCGGTTTCGGCCAATGTGGTCGTGATACCAGTGCCAGGCTTCTTCGTTGATGGGCTCCCCAACTGTTCCCAAAACTTTTAGCGACGACAAATCTTTGTTGTTGATATGCTCCATTCCGAGTGCCAGTAACGACCGGATTGCAGTAGGCGCAGTGTAAAACTGATTGACTTTGTGTTTATCAACAACATCCCAAAAACGCCCGGCATCCGGCCAGGTGGGAATACCTTCAAACATCAGCGTTTGTGCACCGTTCAGCAGCGGGCCGTAAACAATGTATGAATGACCTGTAATCCAGCCTATATCCGCGGTGCAGAAATATACGTCACCGGCATTGTACTGAAATACATTCATGAAAGTGTAGGCAGTATAAACCATGTATCCGGCAACAGTATGCACTATACCTTTGGGCTTGCCTGTCGATCCTGAAGTATAGAGGATGAACAGGTTATCTTCGGCGTCCATTTCTTCGGCAGCGCAAACATCAGACTGTCCTTCAATGGCATTGTGCCACCAAATGTCGCGTCCATCAACCATGTTAACTTTAGAATTGGTTCGCTGATAAACAACTACTTTTTCAACACAGTCGCATGATTCCAAAGCTTCATCAACAATTTTCTTGAGAGGCGTAATTTTTTCACCACGGAAACCACCATCAGCGGTTAAAACTACTTTGGTTTCAGCATCAATAATGCGGTCGGCCAGCGAAGCTGCTGAAAATCCGGCAAAAACCACCGAATGAACGGCGCCAATCCGGGCACATGCAAGCATTGCAATAGATAGTTCAGGAACCATGGGCATGTAAATAGCCACCCGATCGCCTTTTTGTACTCCAAGTCCTTTTAGTGCATTGGCAAATTTATTGACTTCCTTGTGTAATTCGTTGTATGATAGTGTTCTGGTTTGCTCTTCCGGATTGTTGGGTTCCCAAATAATTGCAGCTTGGTTTCCAATCGTGTAAAGATTACGCTCAAATATATTTTCGGTAATGTTTAGCTTTCCGCCTATAAACCATTTTACCGAAGGTTCTTCAAAATCCCACTCCAGAACTTTGTCGCAGCGTTTATGCCAGTAGAAGTTTCCGGCAATTTCAGCCCAAAAGGCATCCGGATTTGCAACACTTTTCTGATACTCATGAATGTAACCGCCTAAACTGTGAATTTTTGGTACCATCGTCATTTTAATTAGGATTAGAAAGAAGTTATGGTTTGAAATATTACGAGATGTAACAAGTCAAATGAATTTTGGTTGACGAACAACAGATTAGAATTTGGATAACTTGTATAGCATTTCAGTCAATTAGTTGTATTTATTGGTTTGAATATGAAAAAATACTACTTTCAGGATGTGAAAAAATAAATATCCTAACGATGAAAACTAAACTCATTTTCTACCTGATCATCCCTATTTTTCTGTTGCCAGTTAATTTGTTGGCACAAAAATTACCTTCAGGAAATCCAAAAGATTTTAAAGTAAAAACCTGCCTTCATTCGGTCAGTTACATGGGAATCTGGCGTGGGCAGCCACAGTTGACAGTTGAGCAGTTCCTGGTAAAAGCCAAAGAGTTGGGTTATCAGGGTGTGATGATTGCCGCCAAACGTCCGCACCTTTCTCCGCACGATTACGACAAAGCTGCACGTGCCCGGCTGA
>JAUYTA010000406.1 GCA_030695265.1 Bacteroidota bacterium | reverse complement strand
TATTGCTGTTTGCCGCTGTTTGGCTGGGCTTAAATCCTCCTGAAATATTTGTGGAGTTGATCAGGGAAAGTGTCATTTTGTTACAAATTTAAAAAATGGAAAACTTTACAACGATATTAAACAATCAGACCATTCCGGTGGCCGATATTCCTGAAGTAAACTATGCGACGTTTCTGGAAATGAATGCTGGTTTCATTCTCAGTTCTCCGGAAAGGCATTGTGTAAACTATTTCGGATATCGAATTGAAAATCAGATAAAACTAATTTGTTGTATTGCTGACGACAGTACACACAATATCCATGTATCATCCTGTTTGGTGAAATCATCGGATATCCTTGATTCATTTACTGCACGGCATTTTTGCTTCGAGAAATTTGAACGCGAAATTCATGAGAACTTCGGTGTTGACTATAAAGATCATCCGTGGCTAAAACCTGTCAGGTATGCCAAAAACCGGTTCGATCAGTCAAAAACCATCGCCAATTACCCGTTTTATTCCATCGAGAGCGATGAATTGCACGAAGTAGCTGTTGGCCCGATCCATGCCGGAATTATTGAACCCGGACATTTCCGGTTTATCTGCAACGGCGAACAAATCCTACATCTCGAAATCCAGTTGGGATACCAGCACCGTGGAATTGAGCAGCAATTTCTGGACAAGAAAACTCTGCTTCAGCGCTCAACGCTTGCCGAATCAATTGCCGGCGATACCGTTGTTGGGCATACCACCACTTTTTCACATATGTGGGAAAGCCTCTGCGGAATTCAACCATCACGCGATATTGAATTTTCGCGTACGCTCGCTTTGGAGATGGAACGGATGGCCAATCATACCGGCGATTTAAGCGCGGTTTGTGCCGACATTGCCTACCAGTTGGGTAATTCTGTTCTGGGTCGTTTAAGGACGCCTCTTATTAATTTTATGCAGGAATGGGGAGGCAACCGGTTGTCGAAAGGATTGATCAGGCCTGGCCGCAACCAGTTTCCTTTTACTCCTGAATTGGCGAAACGGCTCACGGAGGTGTTTAAAGCTTACGAGCCTGATTTTGTGGAAATGAACAAACAATTGTTCCAGTTACCCAGCGCCCTTTCGAGGTTTGAACGAACCGGTGTGGTTTCATACGACGATGTTTTGTCGATCGGCACCGTTGGAATGGCAGCCCGCATGAGTGGATTGAGCCGCGATGTTCGTTCGTCGCATCCATACAGCCTTTATCCTGAAATTACGCACGAACCGATCAATAAACATCATGGCGATGTTTATTCACGCGTGCAAATACGTCGGCAGGAAGTGATGCAGTCGATGCAATACATCCGAGAACTGATTGAAAACGTTCCGGAATATGTTGAAAAAGAGCCTATGATTGGCAGTCCGAAACCAAATTCATTTGCACTTTCATTGGTTGAAGGTTGGAGAGGCGAGATTTGCCATTGTGCCATTACTGACAATTCAGGAGAATTGATTTTGTATAAAATAAAGGATCCGTCATTTCACAATTGGCTGGCTTTGGCGCTGGCTGTGCGCAACAACGAAATTTCTGATTTTCCGATTTGCAACAAGAGTTTTAGCCTGTCGTATTCAGGTCACGATTTATAAAAAACGAAACCATGTTCAATAACTTAAAGATAGTCTATCATCAGGGGAAGCAATACATTCGGAATACTTCGACTACAAAAGTTCCAGGTATTTTCAGGGGTCGTCCTGTTATTAGTACCGAAAAGGTAAATGAAGCTGAACTGATCGGTTTGTGTCCGGTTAATGCGATTGCTTCCAATCCGGTGAGCATCGATATGGGCAAATGTACTTTCTGTGGCGAATGCGCCAAACAGTTTCCCAACAAAATCAGATTTACCAGCGAGTATAAAATATCGACCAACGAACGTGCACGACTAATCGTTAAAGAAGGCGAAGACAAACTGGTAGAAGTGAATCCTGAAACTGTCAGAAGTGAAATTCATCGTGTATTTGGAAATTCGTTAAAGCTACGGCAAGTGAGTGCTGGTGGCGATAACAGTTGCGAGTGGGAATTGAATGCTTCGAATAATGTTCAGTTCGATATGGGGCGTTACGGGATCGAATTTGTGGCATCGCCCCGCCATGCCGATGGAATTGCAATTACCGGACCGATTACCGAAAACATGGCCGAAGCATTACAGATTTGTTACGATGCGGTGCCCGAACCCAAAATAATCGTTTTGGTCGGAACCGATGCCATCAGTGGCGGTATTCATGCAGGCAGTTCAGCCCTCAACCGTAGTTTCCTCGATAAATATCCGGTTGATCTCTACATTCCCGGCAATCCTGCACATCCGCTGACGATTATCAATGGATTGGTTGATTTGACGCGGAAACGAAAGTGAAAAAGTAAGGTTGAGGAGGAAAGTGATAACTTGGCAACACCGAATTGGTAAGCATAAAAAACTGACAGAATTCTTGAAAAAATAGTAACTTGCGTTTGATTTGATTTAAGGTATGATTGAAACAGCAAAAATATTTGATATTGTTAATAGGATTGCCACTAAATTCAATCCTGATAAAATCATTTTAATTGGTTCTTATGCAGCAGGGACTCCAAATAATGATAGTGATTTGGACCTTTTAATCATTCAGGATACAGAATTGCCACCTCATAGAAGAAGTTTTGCCATTCAAAAATTTTTGATAGGTTCATTGGTTCCGATGGATATACTTGTTTATACCAATAATGAATTTGAACAAGAGCAGAAGGAAAAATATTCCTTTATTAGTAATGCTATAAAAACATCAAAAATTCTTTATGAACGCAGATAGTGAATTTATTAATTAGAACTGTCAATCAATATTGCACAGGAGTTTAGAAATCTGGCACTTCAGATTATCGGAATAGAAGAATAATGAAAATACTTCTGTCTGGATATTTCGGTTAATCCTGCCCATCCGCTGACGATTATTAATGGACTGGTTGACTTGACGAGGAAACGAAAAATTTAAAAATCGTTCCATCGGATTAAAATTCGGAGCTGCATCAATTCTGCATACCAGCCATACTAATCCTTGCAGCGATTAGTATGTGAGTTGTTTAAGCCAACTTTTTTTTGTTACTTTTACCTCGTAAATCTCAAAACACAAGCAATAATAATAGCTGTTTAAAAATTACCATGAAGACAAAAGATAAAATATTGCACCTTCCCATCCTCGTCGAACAGGACGAAGACAATGTTTATATTGTTAGTTGCCCTGTTTTTAAAGGTTGCCACTCTTATGGCAAAACCATTGATGAAGCCTTGGCAAACATCAAAGAGGTGATTGATATTTGCATGGATGAAGAAAAGGAGAAAGTTACTGAAATAAACCGCTTTGTAGGTTTTAGGGAAATGCAAGTGTCAATTGTTTAAGATCTTCCCAAAGGATTGATGCGTAAAATAATCCGTGAAGACCTGGACATGGAACTGGATGAATTCCTGAACTTGTTGAAGTGAAATATCCCGTCGATCTATACATTCCCGGCAATCCAGCGCATCCGCTGACCATTATTAATGGATTGCTGGATTTAACAAGGAAAGGACGAAGTTAGTTATATAAAATAATTTATCGTTTAGTTATATTCGAAAGTAATATTGTTATCCATTTTAATTGGGTATCCCAATCCGTTATATTCATAAACATGATTAGTGGTTGTCAAGCTATCAACCCCACCGGAAATTTCACCATAAAAGGTATACATTTCTTTGGTAATGTTGTTTGGATTGGTGTTACGTCCGGGAATCAGTAACTTTTTAAAAGCGAAAAAAGGATTCTGTTTTGTATCAAATTCGTACTCTCTGATTGAATGCAATACTGTTGTTCTATCTGGCTGGATAAGGTATTGTGATACTTTGGTCAGATTTCCAAACTCATCGTAAAAGTATTCAACATACTTATCAGATCCTTCATTTTCATAATAAGCAGTCTGCGTTGAGATACGCCCCTGATTGTTATAACTGAATTCTGATTGAATGATTACATCTCCAAACTTATTAATATATTTAATTAATTGCTTGTTGTCGTTGTATTCGTAAAAGGTGGTTGAATATAGCACCATGTCGTTTGGATTTGTCCATTCCGTTTGGGCATAACCATATCCATATCCTCCGTATCCCCCATATCCTCCAGTCCCGGAGTAGCCGTATTGTTTGGCATCAATATAGAATTCTATTTTTTCCAGTCGCCCATCTGACTTATAAAAATGTTTGGTACAGTTATATATGGTTCTGATTTCGCTTAGTAAGCCCGAACATTGGTAAGCATATTCCACGGTAATTTTGCCTGATTCACTTATTCTGGAAATCAAACCCGATTTGTTTTCAATTCCTGAGCATTCATCTTTCTTGCATGAAGAAAAAATCAACCCAATTAAAATAAGCACAAAAAGAAAGTAGTGTTTCATAGATTTTTTATTTAAAGATATCAATAATTCTTTTTATAATATTGATAAATGTAATGTTTTTAAAATCTATTTCTAATCCAATACAAAACTTAGTCACAGATTCAAACACCAACAACGTTCTTTTCTGTTTTCGCTCAAATGGGTTGTATTGTGGGTTTAATTCCGCTTTCCTTTATCCTGGTTTTTATTTTTGTTTCCGCCTTACATCAATTATCTTCTGAAACAACAACTCATTTTTCCAGCCATCCGTCGTTCGGCGCCAGTCTTTTTTTGTGCCGGAAAGCTCAAATCCGTTGTTTTTGAACAACTGAATACTTGCCAGATTATCAGCGGTAATATTTGCAAATAACTGGTGTAACCTCAGATAGTTGCTGGCATAGCTGCAAAGCAGTTGAAGGGCATCGTTGGCGTAACCCATTTTACGGTCTTTTTCATCATGAATCAGAATGCCAACACCGGCTCTGAAATGGAAAGGATCAAAATCGAAAAGGTCGATGGCGCCGACAGCTTTTCCTTCGGGTGTTTCAATAATCATGCGTAGCTGCTTGCTTTCGTAAATGTCACGCTGCGAATCCTTGATGTATTTGGCCAGAATGTATTTTGAAAACGGCTCATAAGTGTTGCTCACTTCCCAGATTTCCGCATCGTTTTCCCATTCGTACAACAAGTCAATGTCGTCGGGTTCCAAAGCCCTGAAACGAATCTTTCCAAATTCAAGTTTGTGGTGAATCATGATTTTCCGATATTTCTCCAGGCTTTCAGTACAATTTCAAAATCGTACAATAGCTTGTAATCTTTGGCGTAAACAATGTTCAGTTCATCTT